>NZ_JAGXJG010000035.1:0-43949 GCF_019091725.1 Cellulomonas sp. GbtcB1
GGCGCGGCGGGTGCCGCGTCCGAGCGCGCGGCCGCCCGCGCCCGCACCTCGGCCGTGCCCCGGGCGGTCCGCGCGAGCACCCGCACCAGGCTCCGGGCGGTCCGCGGCGCCACCACCCGCACGGGCGGCGCGTCGACCACCCGCTTCTCCCCGGGGGCGAACAGCGCGTCCACCCACAGGTCGTCCGCGACCAGGTCCGGGAACCGGCCGAGCCGCGCGTGACCCGCGGCGGACAGACCGTAGACGCCCGCGCCCCACAGGGCCTCCCGCGGGGCCGCCAGCCGGGCCCGCGCGCGGTGGAAGGCGCGCACCGGGGCGGACGCCCCGGCGACGTCCACCGCCGCCGGCGGGCGGGCGGCGAGCCAGGGTCCCTCGGCCAGGGCGCGCAGCGTCGCGGCGACCGCCGCGGGGGACGCCGTGACGTCCGCGTCGAGGTACACGCGCGGGAAGGCCCGGGCGGCGCGGTCGCCGGCGTCCAGGGCGCGGGGCTTGGACCCCTCGGCCAGCTCGAGCACCCGCACCCCGGGGAACCGCCGCGCCACGTCCGCGGTGCCGTCGGTGCAGCCGTTGCACACCACGACCACGTCGACCCCGGTCGCCCGGGCCCACGGCGCGAGCCCGGCGAGGGTGCGGCCGATGACCGCCGCCTCGTCGTGCGCGGGGACGACCACGGTGCCGGTGACGCGCGCGGGCGCGGCGCTCCTGGTCGCGGGACCGGGACCGGTGGCTGCCCGGCCGCCGTCCGCCTGGGCCAGCCCGGTCGGCCGCCCGCTCGGCAGCGCCCGCCGCGCCGCCGGGACCAGCAGCGCGCGCACCGCCGACCGGTGCCCCGGGTCCCAGGTGCGCGCGAGCGACGTCACCGCCGTCACGGCGAGGGTCGCCCCGGCCACGGGCGCGGCCCGGTGCTTGCGGGCGTACCGGACCCGGTTCACCTGGAGCAGCGCGGTCAGCTCCGGGCCGCGCCCGGAGCCGCCGGCGGCGTGCCGGACCCGCGCGGCAGGCTCGAACCACACCTCCCAGCCGGCCTCGCGCACGCGGCGGCAGTAGTCGGTCTCCTCGGAGTACAGGAAGAACCGCTCGTCCCACGGGCCGACCGACCGGGCGGTCTCGGCGCGCACCAGCACCGCGGCGCCGGTGCCCCAGTCGACCGGGTGCGCCCAGGCGTAGGCGGTGGGGTCGCGCACCGTCTCGGACAGCCACCCGGGCCGGTCGCCGAGGAACCGCCCCAGCACGGCGTCGCCGAGCGACCGGGTCACCGAGGGCTCCCGGCGCAGCGACGGCTGGACCGCGCCGGACCGGTCGAGCAGCATCGGCAGCACCACGCCCGCCCGCGGCCGGTGCAGGCGTGCCAGCAGGGCGGGCACGGCACCGGGCTCGAGCACCAGGTCCGCGTTGAGCACGAGCACCGCCGGGACGTCGCCGAGCGCCGCCGCCCCGACGTTGATGCCGCCCGCGTAGCCGACGTTGCCGTGCCCCGTCAGCGTGCGGACGTCGGCGTGCGCGCGGGCGCGCCGCACCGTCCCGTCGGACGACCCGTTGTCGACGACCACCACCCGCATCCGGGTGCCCGCCGCCTCGAGGCGCAGGCTGGCGAGCAGGCGGTCGAGGTGCGCCTCGTTGTCGTACGTCACCACGACCACCCCGAGCTCCGCGCGCGCGCCGGCCGCCGCGAAGGCCGGCCCGGTCGTCGCGCGGCGCTCCGCCTGGGCCGTCACGGCCGCCCCGCCGGCTCGGGCGCCCCGGGCACCAGCACGAAGCTCCGCCGCGCCAGGACGTCGTACGCGGGCGGCCCGTCGACCAGGTACCGCCGCGCGAGCCGGCGGGGCTCGTGCGCGAGGCGCCACGCCCACTCCCAGCCGTGGTCCCGGACGGCCTCCGGGGCTCTCTGCGCCGCGCCCGCGAGGAAGTCGACCACCGCGCCGAACGCGAGCAGCACGGCCGCGCCGGTGAGCGGCCCGTACCGCGCGATCCACCGCTCCTGCCGCGGCTTGCCGAGCCCCACCACCACGACGTCGGCGCCCGAGTGCCGCACGAGGGCGGCCCAGGCGCGGCAGGCCGCGGCGTCGTCCAGGTCGCGGCGCGGCGGCGACCACAGGCCCGCGACGGCGAGCTCGGGCCGGTCCGCCGCGAGCCGCGCCGCCAGCGCGTGGAGCACGTCCGGCCAGCCGCCGAGGAACCCCACCCGCAGGCCGACGGCGGCCGCGCGGTCGAGCACCGGCGCGATCAGGTCGCTGCCGGCGAGCCGCGGCCAGGCGTGCCCGGTGAGGTGCTCGGCGCGCCGGACCAGCGGCGCCCCGTCCAGGAGGTTGAGCCAGCGGACGGGCGGCAGCCCGTCGAGGGGGTCGGGGACCGGCGGTCCCGCCGGGTACGGGTCGCCGGCGTCGGGGTGCGCCCAGGCGAACGGGACCAGCGACGACGGCCCGTGGTAGCCGAAGTGGTGGATGTGGTCGAGGTTCGCGCTCATCACCCCCAGCGGCCAGCCCGCGCCGCGGGACGCGTGCCCCACCACGGTGTCGACCGCGCCGGCCGTCTCGAGCAGGTCGACCGGCGTGCCGCCCAGCAGGACGCGGGGCCAGGGGAGCGAGGTGCGGGAGGATGCGGCGCGGTGCGCCCCGGTGCTCGACATCGCTGTCACGTCCTTCGGTCGCGCCCGACGCGCGCCCGGTCCCGCGTCCCGGGCCGTCCCCGTGCTGCGACCCGGGGGCCGGGCGGCAGGGCGGACGACGGCGCCGGGGACCCGTGGCCTGAGTCCGCGGTAGGGACATATAGGACAATTCGGACAGGGCGACCCTAGGGCGCGCTCCCCGGGCGGGACAAGACTCCACGCCCCCCGGGGGTGGGCGAAAAGGTGGCGGTGGGTGTCGGTGGGGGTGGCTACCCTGTCGGAGCCGATCGCGGACGGACCCCCCGCCGCCCCGTGGTCGCGGACCTCGTCGCCCGCCGACCCCAGGAGAACACGTGCTCGCCCGTCTGCTGATGCGCTACCTGCGCCCCTACCGCTGGCTGCTGCTCGGCGTGCTGGTCTTCCAGCTCTGCTCGGCGCTCGCCATGCTCTACCTGCCCAACCTGAACGCCCGCATCATCGACGAGGGCGTGGCCCAGGGCGACACCGCGTTCATCTGGCGCGCGGGCGGCTACATGCTCGTGGTGTCCCTCGGCCAGATCGTCGCGGCGATCGTCGCCACCTACTTCGCCGCGCGCGCCGCGATGCAGGTCGGGCGGGACCTGCGCGACGACGTGTACGGGCGGGTGAGCGGCTACTCGGAGCGGGAGATCTCCCGGTTCGGGGCGGGCTCGCTCATCACGCGCAACACCAACGACGTCCAGCAGGTCCAGATGCTCGCGATGATGGGCTCGACGATGCTGGTCAGCGCCCCGATGCTCGCGATCGGCGGCATCATCATGGCGCTGCGGCAGGACGTCGGCCTGTCCTGGCTGATCGCGGTCTCGGTGCCGGTGCTGCTGCTCGTCGCGGGCATCATCATCAGCCGGATGGTGCCGCTGTTCCGGTCGTTCCAGACCAAGCTCGACGCGGTCAACCGGATCATGCGCGAGCAGCTGACCGGCGTGCGCGTCGTGCGGGCGTTCGTCCGGGAGGACATCGAGGGCGAGCGGTTCCGGGGCGCGAACACCGACATCATGGTCGTCGGCCGCAAGATCGGCTCGCTGTTCGTGGTGCTGTTCCCGCTCGCGATGCTCGTGCTCAACGTGACCGTGGTCGGCGTGATCTGGTTCGGCGGCATCGAGGTCGACAACGGCAACGTGCAGGTCGGCACGCTGTTCGCGTTCATGCAGTACATCGGCCAGATCCTCATGGGCGTCCTCATGGCCACCTTCATGACGGTGATGATCCCGCGCGCCGCCGTGTCGGCCGAGCGGATCACCGAGGTGCTGACCAGCGAGTCCACGCTCGCCGAGCCGGCCGAGCCGGTGCGCGGCACGCCGCGGCCGGGCGAGGTCGCGTTCGACGACGTGACGTTCGCGTACCCAGAGGCCGAGCACCCGGTGCTGTCGGGCGTCTCGTTCACGGCCCGCCAGGGCCAGACGGTCGCCGTGATCGGGTCGACCGGTGCGGGCAAGACCACGCTCGTCTCGCTGATCCCGCGGCTGTTCGACACGACCGGCGGCGCGGTGCGCGTCGGCGGCGTCGACGTCCGGGACCGCGACGTCGAGGAGCTGTGGGCCGGCATCGGCCTGGTCCCGCAGCGGCCGTTCCTGTTCGCCGGGACCGTGGCGTCCAACCTGCGCCTCGGCCAGGAGGACGCCACCGACGCCGACCTGTGGCGCGCGCTCGAGATCGCGCAGGCGAGCGACTTCGTGTCCCAGATGGAGGGCGGGCTCGAGGCCCGGATCGCCCAGGGCGGCACCAACGTGTCCGGCGGGCAGCGCCAGCGGCTCGCGATCGCGCGCGCCCTGGTGCGCCGGCCGGAGGTGCTGCTCTTCGACGACTCGTTCTCGGCGCTCGACCTCGCGACCGACGCCCGGCTGCGGCAGGCGCTCTGGCGCGAGCTGCCCGACGTCACCAAGATCGTCGTCGCCCAGCGGGTGTCGACGGTGACCGGCGCGGACCAGATCCTCGTCCTCGAGGACGGCCGCGTGGCCGGCCTCGGCACGCACGACGAGCTGCTCGCGACCAACCAGACCTACCGCGAGATCGCGGAGTCCCAGCTCGCGGTGGAGGCCGGCGCATGAGCGACCAGAAGACGCGCACCAAGCCGGCGGAGCCGGAGCTGACGGAGGACGAGAAGCTCGAGATCGAGCTCGGGGAGCAGGCACGCCTGGCCTCGGACTCGTGGGACTCGGTCGCGCCCGGCAAGGCGGACAACTTCGGGCAGTCGTTCGGCCGGATGCTCGGCCTGCTGCGCCCCTACAAGTGGGCCCTCGTGGCCGTCACGATCATGGGCACGGCCGGCGTCGTGCTCACGGTGCTCGCCCCGCGGGTGCTCGGCCGCGCCACCGACGCGGTGTTCACCGGGTTCATGGGCCGGCAGCTGCCCGAGGGCCTCACCCAGGAGCAGGCCGTCGAGGGCCTCCGTGCCGCGGGCCAGGAGCGGGTCGCGGACATGGTCGCCGCGGCGGAGAACCTGGTGCCCGGCTCGGGGGTCGACTTCGACCTGCTCGGCCGGCTGCTGGTCACGGTCCTCGCGCTGTACGTGGCGGGCGCGCTGCTCATGTGGCTCCAGGGCTACATCATCAACGTGATCATGGTCCGGGCTATGTGGCGGCTGCGCGAGCAGGTCGAGACCAAGATCAACCGGCTGCCGCTCGCCTACTTCGACAAGGTGCAGCGCGGCGAGCTGATCTCCCGCGTGACCAACGACATCGACAACATCACGCAGACGATGCAGCAGTCGCTGTCCTCGGCGCTGACCTCGATCCTCACCGTCGTCGGCGTGCTGGTCATGATGTTCACGATCTCGTGGCAGCTCGCCCTGGTGGCGCTGGTCTCCATCCCGCTGATGGGCGTGATCTTCGGGATCATCGGCCCGAAGTCGCAGAAGGCGTTCGGCACCCAGTGGCGCAAGGTCGGGCGGCTGAACGCGCGCGTCGAGGAGTCCTTCTCCGGCCACGCCCTGGTCAAGGTCTTCGGCCGCCGGCAGGACTTCGCGGACCGGTTCAAGGCGGAGAACGAGGAGCTGTACCAGGCCTCGTTCAAGGCGCAGTTCCTGTCCGGGATCATCTGGCCGGGCATGTCGTTCGTCAGCAACCTCACCTACGTCGGCATCGCGGTGCTCGGGGGGCTCATGGTGGCGAACGGCACGATGCTGCTCGGCAGCGTGCAGGCGTTCATCCAGTACACGCAGATGTTCACCCAGCCGCTGTCCGAGCTCGGCGGGATGGCGGCGGTCGTGCAGTCCGGCACCGCGTCCGCCGAGCGGGTGTTCCAGCTGCTCGACGAGGACGAGCAGAGCGAGGACGACCCGCAGGCACCCGCCCCGGCGGAGGGTGACGGCACCATCGAGTTCGAGCACGTCGCGTTCTCGTACGACCCCGAGCACCCGCTGATCTCCGACCTGTCGTTCACCGTCCGCCCCGGGCAGACGGTCGCGATCGTCGGCCCGACGGGCGCCGGGAAGACCACGCTGGTCAACCTGCTCATGCGGTTCTACGAGCTCGACGGCGGCCGGATCCTGGTCAACGGCCAGGACATCGCGACGCTCTCCCGGCACGACGCCCGGGCGCGCACCGGCATGGTGCTCCAGGACCCGTGGCTGTTCGCGGGCACGATCCGGGAGAACATCCGGTACGGCCGGCAGTCGGCGACCGACGAGGAGATCCTCGCGGCCGCGCAGGCCACCTACGTCGACCGGTTCGTGCACTCGCTGCCGCACGGGTACGACACCGTGCTGGAGGAGGACGCGGCCAACCTGTCGGCGGGGGAGAAGCAGCTGATCACCATCGCCCGGGCGTTCGTCGCGCGGCCGTCGGTGCTCATCCTCGACGAGGCCACGTCGTCGGTCGACACCCGGACCGAGAAGCTGCTGCAGCAGGCGATGGCCTCGCTGCGGCAGGGGCGGACGTCGTTCGTCATCGCGCACCGGCTGTCGACCATCCGGGACGCCGACCTCATCCTCGTCATGGAGCACGGCGCGATCGTCGAGAAGGGCACGCACGACGAGCTCATCGCGGCCGGCGGGGCGTACCACCGGCTGTACCAGTCGCAGTTCGCCGGCGCGGTCGTCGGGGCGGACGAGTGACCGGTCCGGCACAGGGCGGTCCCTCCGGCGGGGTCGGGGCGGCGGTAGCGCCGTCCCGGCCCGCCGGGGCGCGCGGCCCGCTCGCCGCCGTCCCGACCGGCGTGCTGGCCGCCGTGACCCTCGTGGCGGCGTTCGCCGTCGCCCAGGGCACCGGGGTCCGGGCGCTCGGCGGGGCCGTGCTCGTGCTCGGCGTGGCGTGGTGCGCGTGGCGGTCGTGGGCGGCGGGAGCCGCGCGGGTGCTGGCCGTGGTGCTGCTCGGTGCGGCGTGCTTCGTCGCGTCGCACGTCCTCGCCGGGGCGCTGGGAGCGTGGCCCTCGGTGCTGCTCGCCGCGGCGGTGCTCGGCGCGGGGGCGTGGCTGCTGGTGGACCGACGGGGCTGACGGCGCGCTGACCAGCACGGGGACCCCTCGGGACGGGTACTAGTACCAACGTCCGATCGCGCGGCAGACCCGCGGCGCGGGAGAACTGACTCGTCGGATCCACGACCCACCCGAGGAGTCCCCATGAAGCGCACCCTGGTGTTCACCGCCGCCGCCGCGCTGGCGATCGTGCCGGCCGTCGTCGGCCTCACCGCCAACCCCAGCCTGAGCCGCGAGGTGCCGGTCTCGGTGCCCAGCCAGGCACCGACCGCCGACGACCGCGGCGGGGCCACCGACCGCGACCTGCGCACGGAGGCCGGCGACGACCGGCGCGCGAACGGCACCGGCGCCGCCACGTCGCCGTCCGACGACACGACGCCCTCCGGCTCCTCCTCGCCCTCGGCCGTGCCGGACGACCACGGCGGCCGCGTCGACCGCGACGACCGCGTCGAGCCCGGTGACGACCGCCGCGTGAACGGGACGGGCACCGTCGCGCCGGCCGCGCCCGCGGTAACTTCCGCCCCGGCGGCGCCCGCCGCGCCCGTCGACGACTCCGGCCACCACTCGTCGGGCTCGGGCTCCGACGACTCCGGCCACCACTCGTCGGGCTCGGGCTCCGACGACTCCGGCCACCACTCGTCAGGTTCCGGCTCCGACGACTCCGGCCGGCACGGGGGCGACGACGACGGCGGCCGGCACGGCGGCCACGGCAGCGACGACTGACCCGTGCCCGCAGCACCTAGGGTGGCGCCTGTGCAGACGCCCGCGCCCGCCGCCGAGGACGGGCGAGTCGTCCTCAGCCGCGGCGCGCCGCCCGCCTCCTCGGTCGCCCCCGTCCGCACCTGGCGGGTGTTCCTCCAGGTCGGCGCGGCGGCCGCGGTCGTGCTCGTGCTGGTCGCGGTGCTCGGGCTGAGCGCGAGCCGCCGGATCGCCGAGCAGGAGTCCGTCAACGACGCCGCGCGCAGCACCGACCTCCTGGCCGACGCCGTCGTGCAGCCCGCGCTGACCGACGGCGTCGCCGCCGGTGACCCGGAGGCCCTCGCGGCACTGGACACGGTCGTCCGGGACCGGGTGCTCGGCGACGCCGTCGTCCGGGTGAAGCTCTGGGACGCCGAAGGACGGATCGTGTACTCGGACGAGCCCCGGCTGATCGGCGACACGTTCGGACTGGGCGACGACGAGCGCGCGGTGCTCGCCGACCCGTCGACGCAGGCCGAGGTCAGCGACCTCGACGAGCCCGAGAACCGGTTCGAGCGGGACCAGGGCCGGCTGCTCGAGGTCTACCGCCCGGTCTGGACGCCGGACGGGACGGTCCTGCTGTTCGAGACCTACAGCCGGTACGACGTCGTCACCGAGCGCGCCGCCGCCGTGTGGCGGGGCTTCGCCGGCATCACGGTCACCAGCCTGCTCCTGCTCCTGGTGCTGCTGCTACCGGTCCTGTGGACGCTGCTCGACCGGCTGCGCCGCGGGCAGGACCAGCGGGAGCGGCTGCTGCGCAGCGCCGTCGACGCGTCCGACGCGGAGCGCCGCCGGATCGCCGCGACGCTGCACGATGGCGTGGTCCAGGAGCTGGCGGCCTCGTCGTTCGCCCTCGCCGGCGCCGCCGAGCGCGCCGAGCGGGCCGGCGCCCCGGACGTCGCGGCGGACGTGCGCGCCGCGAGCGGCACCGTGCGGACGTCCATCCGCGGGCTGCGGTCGCTGCTCGTCGACATCTACCCGCCGAGCCTGCGGACCGCCGGGCTGGGCGCCGCGCTCGCCGACCTCGCCGGCGGTCTCGCCGCCCGCGGCGTGCGGGTGACCGTCGACGCGCCCGAGGACGCGCTGGCGGGGATCGGCGTCGACGCCCAGCAGCTCGTCTACCGGGTGGCGCAGGAGACGGTGCGCAACGCCGTCGCCCACGCGGGCGCGGACGAGGTGCGGGTGGGCCTGGCGCGGTCGGGTGGCCTGCTGGTGCTGGAGGTCGCCGACGACGGCGCCGGGTTCGACGCCGCCGCCACGCTCGCGAGCCCGCCCGAGGGCCACCTCGGGCTGCGGGTGCTCGGCGACCTGGCGGCGGCCGCCGGTGCGGAGCTGTCGGTCGACTCGGCGCCCGGCGTGGGCACGCGCTGGCGGCTCGCCGTCGACCCCGACGTGGAGGTGCGATGACCGAGGACATCACGGTGCTGCTGGCGGACGACCACCACCTGGTGCGGTCCGGGCTGGCCGGGCTGGTCGACGCGGCGGACGGGATGCGCGTCGTGGGCCAGGCCGCCGACGGCGCCGCGGCGGTCGCGCTGGCGGCCGAGCTGGCGCCCGACGTGATCCTCATGGACCTGTCGATGCCCGGGACCGACGGCGTCGAGGCGACCTGCCAGGTCCTGGCGGCGCGGCCGGCGACCCGCGTCGTCGTGCTGACGTCGTTCTCCGACCACGACCGCGTGTCGGCGGCGGTCGGTGCGGGCGCGGTCGGCTACCTGCTCAAGGACTGCGAGCCGGAGGAGCTGGTCGCGGCCGTCCGGTCCGCCGCCCGGGGGTACGCCCCGCTCGACCCGCGCGTGGCCGGCGCGCTGCTGCCCTCCGCCGCCACGCCCCGGCCTGCGGACCGGCTCAGCGCGCGGGAGCGCGACGTGCTGCGGCTGCTCGCGCGCGGGTTGGCGAACAAGCAGATCGGGCGCGAGCTCGGCATCGCGGAGCGCACGGTCAAGGTGCACGTCGGGCACGTGTTCCGGCTGCTCGGCGTGGCGGACCGGACCAGCGCGGCGCTCTGGGCGCGGGAGCACCTGCCGGAGGCGTGACCGGCCGGCGGCTCACCTACGCGTTCCGGCCCGGCCGTCGACGATCGGGTGCGGCCGGGCCGGATCCCGTAGGTGACGTCGCCGGGGGCGCCCAGCGGCGCCCGTCGGCGAAATGCGCTTCGGGCGTGTGGGTGGGCCGCCCTAGGGTCGACGGACGATGCTCGGAACCACCACCCCCCCGCCCCCGGTCGACGCCACCGCCGACCGGGCCTCGCGCGCGCCGCTCGACCCCGCCCGCCGCCTCGACTGGCGCCGCCTGCGGGGTCCGGTCGCCGGCTTCGCGCTCGTCGCGCTGACCATCGCCTCGGTCGGCGCCGCGCTCGGCACCGTCGTCGCCGGCGAGCTCGCCGAGCACCCGACGGCCGCGGGGCTCTGGTTGCTCGCCGCGTGCCTCGTCGGTGCCGCGCTCGTGGACACGGTCGGGCAGGTCGCATGGGCGGGCGTCGTCGACCGCGCCGAGGGCCGGCTCCGCGGCGACCTGCTGAGCGCGGCGCTGCACCAGCCGCTCGGCACGCTCTCGGAGCAGGCGGTCGGCGAGGTGCTCGACCGGGTCGACGACGACACGCACGCGGTGGGCACGCTGGTGCGCCGGCAGGTCTGGGGGCTGGGCCGCACCGTCGTCGGCTGCGTGCCGCTCTGGATCGTCGGCGGCCTCACCTGGTGGCCGGCGTGGGTGCTGTTCCCGCTGCTCGGCGGGCTCACCGTGCTGGTCGTGCGGCCGTCGCTGGGCGAGATCGCACGCCGCAAGGTGGTCGAGGAGCGCGCCTGGACCGACAACGCCGCCGCGTTCGAGGAGGCGGTCGCCGCCCGCGACGACCTGCGCACCAGCCGCGGGCAGGCGTTCGCCGTCCGGCGCCTCGCCGAGGCGTCCGCGGTCGTGCACCGGATGCTGGACCGCGTCCTGGCCGTCGAGACCCGGATGACCGCCAAGGCCGGGACGCTGCTGCACGCGCTGCTCGCCGGCGTCGTCGTGGCCGGCGTCGTGCTCGCGGGCGCGGGCGACCTCTCCGTCGCGCAGCTCGTCACGCTGTTCCTGGTCACCGCGTCGTTCGTCGGGCAGTTCGACCAGCTCGCCCGGCACCTGCCCGACGTGCAGGAGGGGATCGGCGCGATCGTCCGCATCCGCGAGCTGCTCGACACCGAGCCCGAGCCGGCCGGAGGCCGCGCCGTGCCCGAGGGGCCGCTCGACCTCGAGCTGCGCGACCTGCACTTCTCGTACGCGGAGGGCACGTTCGCGCTGCGCGGCGTCGACCTGCGCGTGCCCGCGGGGCAGACCGTCGCGCTCGTCGGCCGCACCGGATCGGGCAAGTCGACGCTGGCGTCGCTGCTGTCCCGGGCGGTGGAGCCGGAGCCCGGCTCGGTGCTGCTCGGCGGCGTCGACGTGCGCGACCTCGACCTGCAGGCGCTCCGCGGCGCGGTCGGCGTGGTCACCCAGCGCACGGAGATCCTGGCCGGGACGCTCGCGGAGAACATCGCGCTGTTCGCCGACGTGCCGCGCGCCGACGTCGAGGGCGCCGTGCGCGAGCTCCGGCTCGCCGAGTGGGTCGCCGGGCTGCCCGACGGGCTCGACACGCTCCTCGGGCCCGGCGGGACCTCGCTGTCCGCGGGGGAGGAGCAGCTGGTCGCGTTCGCCCGGCTGCTGGTGCGGGACGTGCAGGTGGTCGTGCTGGACGAGGCGACCGCCCGGATGGACCCGCTCACCGAGGCGCGCGTCGTCGCGGCGTCGGAGCGGCTGCTCGGCGGGCGGACCGGCGTGCTCGTGGCGCACCGGCTCGGGACCGTCGAACGCGCGGACCAGGTGGTCGTGCTCGACCACGGACGCGTCGTGCAGCAGGGCGACCGTGCGACCCTGACCGAGGTCGACGGGCCGTTCCGGGCGCTGCTCGAGGCGAGCCGGGTCGAGGGGCACGCGGACACGATCGACGTCGCCGCGACCGCCCCGGCCGCGGACGCCGACGAGCGCGCGGCCGAGGTCGGCGCCCGCCGGCGTACCGGGCCGCCGCCTGCGCTGCGCGACCCGGGGACCGGCCCCAGCCTCGCCCGCGGGATCGCGCACGCCCTGGTGGTCAAGCCCCGGTGGGGCCTGCTCGGCGGTCTGCTGTTCCTGCTGTCGAGCCTGTTCGCCGCCCAGGGCGCGGTGACCGGCTACCTGTGGGGCCACACCGTCGAGGGCCTGCGCGCGGGGGAGCCGACCACCGGCCTCGTCGTGGCGCTGGCCGTGACCCTCCTGCTCGTCGCCCCGTGCAGCTCGCTCGCGTTCCGGCTGTACCCGAAGTGGTGGATCGAGCTGCTGCTCCGGGTGCGGATGTCGGTGCTCGTCGGGCAGACCCGGCAGCACCGGCTGCGCCGGACCCCGCCGGGCGAGGTCGTGGCCCGCGCGCTCGACGCGGACCGGTTCGTGCTCTACGCGGACCGCTGGGTCGACCTGGTCAACGGTCTCGTCCTGGTGGCGGTCACGGCGGTGCTGAGCTGGTCGCTGCTCGCGGGCGCCGTGCTGCTCGCGGTCCTCGTCGTGAGCGCGGTCTGCGCCCTCGCGGGTCGCGGCGTCGCGGGGCGCTCGGCCACCCGGTCGGCCGCGGCCCGCGCCGGCTTCGGGCGGTCGCTGGTCTCCGCGCTGGACGCCGCGCGGACGGTCAAGCTGGCCGCCCGCACGCCCGAGGTGCACGCGCACCTGCGCCGGGTCGACGCCGGCCGGGTCGAGGCCGCCGTGTTCGAGCACCGGGTCCAGGCGGTCCTCGACGGCGTGCCGATCATCATGGTGCAGGTCGGCGCGGTCGTGGCCTGGGGCGCGCTGCTCGCCGGGGTCTGGGACCTCGCGAGCACGCTGCTGGTCGCGGGCGCCGTGGCCGGGTTCAACTGGTTCGGCGTCGTCGCGGGCGCGGTGGTCACCGAGGCGCCCGGCACCCGGGCCTGGCAGCAGGCGACCGCGTCGTTCGCGGGCGGTGCCGACCTGGTGGCCGAGGCGCCCGGGGTCGACCTGTCGACCGGCGCTGCGGCGCGGCCCGGTCCGGACGCGCGGGACCGGCTCGACGACCTGGAGCTCCGCGGCGTCGGCGCGGTGCACGACGACGGCACGATCGGCGTCGCCGACGTGGACCTCACGGTCGCGCGCGGCGAGCTCGTGCTGCTGCTCGGGCGCGTCGGCGCGGGCAAGTCCAGCCTGCTGTCGGCGCTCGCCGGGCTGATGGCGCACACCGGCCGGATCCGGTGGAACGGCACCGACGTCGAGGACGCCGAGGCCTTCCTCCGACCGGGCCGCGTCGCGCACGTCGCCCAGGTGCCGCGCGTGCTGTCCGGGACGTTCGCCGACAACGTGCGCCTCGACCACGACCGCGCCGTCGACGGACCGCTGGCCGCGGCGCGGATGGCGACCGACGTCGCCGAGGCGGGCGGGCCCGACGCGCTCGTGGGGCACCGCGGCGTGCGGCTGTCGGGCGGTCAGGTGCAGCGGCTCGCCCTCGCCCGGGCGCTCGCCACCGACGCGGAGCTGCTGCTCGCCGACGACGTGTCCAGCGCGCTCGACGCGAGCACCGAGACCGAGCTGTGGTCCGCCCTGCGGGAGCGCGGCACGACGGTGGTGGGTGCGACGTCGAAGCGCGCCGCGCTGGCGCGGGCCGACCGGGTCGTGGTGCTGGAGGAGGGCGCCGTGGTGGCGGTGGGGCCGTGGCGCGACCTCGCCGCGCGGTGGGGTCACCTGGCGGGGTGACCGGCGTGGGTCACGCGCCGAGGTCGCGGCGTCCGGCACCCACCGCGTGCGTCCGGCGGCCCATCGCTAGGCTCGGCCCCGTGACGACGCTCATCGCCGAGGACCTGCTGCTCCTGCTCCTGGACGACGTGAAGGGCACCCCCACGTCCAGCTACCTCGACGTCGCGCTCGGCGGCGCGCTGCTGCTGGAGCTCGCCCTCGCCGAGGCCGTCCACGTCCGGGAGCGCACCAGCGTGTGGTCGTCCGCCAAGGTCGGGGTCACGCCCGGCGCGGTCGTGTCCGACCCGGTGCTCGCCGAGGCGCTCGGCCGGGTCGCCGAGCGCGAGCGGTCCGCCTCCGACCTGGTGACCCGGCTCGGCAAGGGCACGCGGGACGCGCTCACGGCCCGGCTCGCGGAGCGCGGGGTGCTGCGCCGGGAGGACGACCGGGTGCTCGGCCTCTTCCCCCGCACGCGCTGGCCCGAGGCCGACGGCCGCCACGAGGACGAGGTCCGGTCGCGTCTGACCGCGGTGCTGGTGCAGGGGCTCGATCCCGACCCGCGCACCGGCGCGCTGGTGGCGCTGCTGCACGCGGTGGGCGCGGCGCAGTCGGCCGTGGACTGCGGGGGAGTGCCGGCCCGCGACGTGCGCCGCCGGGCCAAGGAGGTCGCGGAGGGCACCTGGGCGGCCAAGGCGGTGCAGGACGCGATCACGGCGTCCACGGCGGCGATGTCCGCGGTGATGGCGGCCACGACCGTCGCGGCGACGGCCGGCAGCTGACCCGCTGCGGCGATCCCAGCGCGCACCGCCAGTTCGGTGGTCCCAGCCCGGTTCGGACGCTGTCGGCACCGAACTCGGCGGAAGCCACCGAACTCGCCCGGGACTCGGCCTCCGTCCTCGGAAGGCGCGCGCCGTCACGCCTCCGGCGTGTGCTCCGGGAGGAGCTCCTCGATCGCCGCGACGACCTCCGGCGCGTCCGGCAGGACGCGGGGGCGGAACCGGCGGGCTCGGCCGTCCGGCGCGACCAGGAACTTCTCGAAGTTCCAGGTGATCCGCCCGGCCTTGCCGGTGTCGTCGGGCACCTCGTGCAGCGCGCGGTACAGCGGGTGGGCGTGCCGGCCGTTGACGGGGGTCTTCTCCAGCATCGGGAACGTCGCGCCCCAGGTGGCGGAGCAGTACTCGGCGATCGCCTCGGACGAGCCGAGCTCCTGGAGGAACTGGTTGCTGGGCACGCCGACGACGGTGAACCCGCGCCCGCCGTAGGACCGGTGCAGCGCCTCGAGCTGCTCGTACTGGGGTGCGAGCCCGCACCGGGACGCGACGTTGACCACGAGGGCCACGCGCCCGTCGGTCAGGGCGCCGAAGGTGGTGTCCTCGCCGCGGAGGGTCCGGACCGGGATGTCGTCGATCTGCACGCGCTCACCCTGCCACCGGCGGGCCCGGCTGTCAGGAGACGCGGCCCTGGATGAGCTTGTGCCAGTAGATCAGCGGCTCCAGGTACCGGTCGAACACCAGCAGGCTCGAGCGCGGCCGCGCGAGGTCGACGACGGGCAGCGACGGCTCGGGCCGGCCCGTCCGGTCGAACTCGGCGAGCAGCAGCCGGCGGCGGGAGGTGGTGACGGGCGCGACCGAGTAGCCGTCGTACCGCCGCATCGGGCGCCCGGTCCGGCGGGCCTGGATGTTGCGCGCCACCACGGGCACCTGCTTGCGCAGCGCCCCGCCGGACGGCAGCGTCCCGACGGTCGCGGCGTCGCCGAGGCCCCACACGTTCGGGTGTGCCACGTGCTGCAGGGTCTCCGGGTCGACGGCGACGAACCCCTCGCTGTCGTCGGTCGCCAGGCTGCTCTCGGCGATCCAGGCGTACGCGCGGTGCGGCGGCGCCAGGTACAGCGCGTCGTAGCCGAGCGTCGACGCACCGTCCGGCCCCTCGAGCGCCAGCGTCCGCCCCTCGGCGTCGACCGAGCGCACCGTGGTCCCGACCCGGACCCGGACGCCGTACGCCGCCGCCGCGTCCCGCAGCCGGCGGTCGGCCGCCTCGTGCCGGACCAGCTGCGGCCCCTCGACCAGCAGTTCGACCTCGATGTCGTCGAGCACGCCGGTGCGCCGCCACACGTCGACCGCGGCGAACAGCGGCTTCAGCCCGACGGGGGCGCACGGCACGTGCCGGTCGGAGATCGCGAAGACGGCGCGGCCCGAGCGGAGCGACGACAGCATGGTCCAGGTCTTCTCCGCCTGCTCGGGCAGGTAGCTGGTGGCGGCGTGCGCGGTCGCCACCGCCTCCCGCGAGCCGGGGACCGCGTCCCAGTCGACCTCCGAGCCGGGGCAGACGGCGAGGTCGCCGTAGCCCAGCTCCGTGCCGTCGGCGAGGAGGACGACCGACCGCGCCGGGTCGACGGACGCCACGGTGCCCGCGTACCGCCGGACGCCCGACGGGACGACCTCGTCCTGCGGCCGGCGCAGGTCGGCGAGGGTCGCGGTGCCGGACGCGACGTACGACAGCAGGGGCCGGTAGTGGTGCACGGACCGCGGCTCGACCACCGCGACGTCGCGGCAGCCGTCCCGCCGGAGTCGCCCCGCGAGGGACAGGCCGGCGTTGCCGCCGCCGATGACGAGCACGTCGTGCCGCCGGGGACCGCTCATGTGTGCACCACGCTCCGTGCGTCGGGTTCGGACCCGGCCACGCTAGGCGAGCGCACGCCGGCCCGCCCGGCGGGCCGCGGCGCCCGGGCGGAGCCGCGCATCGCGGGTCACGGACCGGACGCGGATGGACTTCTGAGGTAAGCCTTCGCTAATGTCCCGGTTCGTGCCCGTGAACACCGCCGCGATGGCCGCCGCCGACGTCAGCATCGGCTACGGCGGCGACCCCGTCGTCACCGGCGCGAGCGTCGAGCTCGCCGCCGGCCGGGTCACGGCGCTGGTCGGGCCGAACGGCTCCGGCAAGTCCACGCTGCTGCGGGGCATGGCCCGCCTGCAGCGGCTGTCCGCCGGCCGGGTCACGGTCGCCGACGGGGACGCGCACGCGCTGTCCGCCCGGGACTTCGCGCGCCGGGTCACGCTGCTCGCGCAGTCCCGCCCGACGCCCGCCGGCATCACGGTCCGGGACGCGGTCGAGTTCGGCCGGCACCCGCACCGGCAGGGCTGGCGGGGGACCGACCCCGAGGGCCGGGCGGCGGTGGACCGCGCGCTGGAGCTCGCCGGGATGGCGGACCTCGCGGGCGACGACGTCGACGCGCTGTCCGGCGGCCAGGTCCAGCGGGTGTGGTTCGCGTCCGCGCTCGCCCAGGACACGGGTGTGCTGCTGCTCGACGAGCCGACCAACCACCTGGACCTGCGGTACCAGGTCGAGGTGCTGGAGCTCGTCCGGGAGCTCGCGGACGCGCACGGCGTCGCGGTCGGCGTGGTGCTGCACGACCTGGAGCAGGCCGCGGCGGTCGCCGACCGGGTGCTGGTCCTGCACGGCGGCCGCGTGGTCGCGGACGGCGCACCCGAGGACGCGATGACCTCCGCGCTGCTCAGCGACGTGTACGACATCGACATCGAGGTGCGCACCGACGCGGGCACCGGGCACGTCAGCGTGCACGCGCCGCGCCTGCTGCTCCGCCGCGTGGCCGGCCGGGCTCCCGGTCGCCGCACCGACGAACCCGCGGACGCGCCGGCCGGCGCCCCGCACCCCGCCCCGGTCGGCGCCTGACGCGCCGCCACCGACTCTCTCTCCACCCGCCGCGCCTCCCCGCGGCCGAGGGCGCGACGCGCGGGCGCCCACTTCTCCCGCGCAGACACGAGGAACGATGACCACCCGACGCACGCTCACGGCGCTCGTCGCCGTCGGCGCGGTGGCCGCGCTGGCGGCCTGCGGCACCACCGACGAGCCGGCGGCCGAGACCACGGGCACCGCCGCCGCGGGCGGCCCGGTCTCCATCACGGACGACCGCGGCGAGACCGTCGAGCTCGACGCCCCGGCGACCCGGGTGGTGTCGCTGGAGTGGATGCAGACCGAGATGCTGACGTCGCTCGGCGTCACCCCGGTCGGCGCCGCGGACGTCGCGGGCTACACCTCCTGGGTGGGCACGGTCGTGCCGCTCGAGGGCGAGCCGGAGGACGTCGGCACCCGCGGCGAGCCCTCGGTCGAGGCGATCGCCGGCCTGGAGCCGGACCTCATCATCGGCGTCACGTCCTCGATCCCCGAGGGCGCGCTGGAGCAGTTCGAGCGCATCGCGCCGGTCGCGCTGTTCGACGGCGCCGACGCGTCCGACCCGCTCGGCTACGTCGAGGACACGTTCCGCAGCGTCGCGACCCTGGTCGGCGCCGAGGACGAGGCCGAGCAGGTCGTCACCGACACCGAGGCGCACATCGCCGAGAACGCGCAGAAGATCGCCGACGCCGGTCTGGAGGGCACGCCCGTCGTGTTCGCCTCGCCGTACGCCGAGGGCGCGAACGTCACGGTCCGCATGCACGGCCCGCGCACGGCGTTCCAGGCCGTCGCCACCGAGATGGGTCTCGGCTCCGCGACCGAGGACCCGGGCGACGACGCGTACGGCCTGTCCTACGTCGACGTCGAGGGCCTGACGGCGCTGCCGGCCGAGACCCGGTTCCTCTACTGGGGCAACGACGACGAGGACGACGTCGTCGAGACCGTCCTCGCGAGCAACCCGGTGTGGCAGTCGCTGCCGTTCGTGCAGCAGGGCCACGTGTACCGCTCGGGCGTCGGCATCTGGGCCTACGGCGGCCCGGAGTCGCTGGCCGGCTGGTCGGACGACCTGGTCGCCCAGCTGACCGCCGAGTGACCCGCACCCGCACCGCCCACCCCTGAGGGACACCGTGACCACCTCGCCCCCCGCCACCGGCCCCGTCGCCGCCGCCGCGCCCCCTGCCGCGCCCGGCGCCGGACCGGCGGGCGGGGGGCGCGGTGCCGCGCGCGAGCAGACCCCGGCCCGGCGCCAGCCGGTGCGGCTCGTCGGCGCGCTCGTGCTCCTGGTCGTGTGGCTGGTCGCCGCAGCGGCGTGGCACCTCACCCAGGGCACCGCGGACGTCACGGTCGGCGAGCTGTGGCGGGCGCTCACCGGGCAGGGCGGCCTCGACCAGGCCGCGGCGGTCGTCACGGCCTCGCGGCTGCCGCGCCTGGCGGCCGGCGTGCTGGTCGGCTGCGCGCTCGGCGCCTCGGGCGCGGCCCTCCAGGGCATCGCCCGCAACCCGCTCGCCGCACCGGACACCCTCGCGGTCAACGCGGGCGCGCACCTCGCCGTCACCGCCGCCGCGGTCGTCGGGGCCTCGCTCGGCGCCCTGCCGGGCGTGGCGGTCGCGTTCGCGGGCGGCCTCGCCGCGGCGGGTGTGGTGATCGGCCTGTCCGGCGGCCCGGCCGCCTCGCCGGTGCGCCTGGTGCTCGCCGGCACCGCCATCACGCTCGGCCTGTCGTCGGTGACGCAGGCGCTGCTCGTGCTGTTCCCCTGGGAGACCCAGGGCCTGTTCGCCTGGGGCGCGGGCTCGCTCGGACAGAACGGCATGGGCACCGTGCGCACGGTCGCGCCGGTCGTGGTCGTCGCGTTCCTGGGTCTCGTCCTGCTGGGCCGCCGGCTCGACCTGCTCGGGCTCGGCGACGACGCCGCCCGGTCGCTCGGGGTCGACGTGGCCCGGACCCGCCTCGTCGGCGTGGTGCTGGCGGTGCTGCTCGCCACCTGCGCCGTCACGGTGACCGGCCCCATCGGGTTCGTCGGCCTGTGCGCGCCGCTGCTCGTGCGGCTGCTCGCGACCTGGGTCCGGCCGCTCGGCCGGCACCGGCTCCTGATCCCCGCGGCCGCGGTCGCGGGGACTGCCCTCGTGCTCACCGCCGACGTCGCGCTGCGGGCCGTGTTCGGCCCGATCTCCGGCGTCACCGTCCCGACCGGCGTCGTGACCAGCCTGATCGGCGCCGTCGCCCTGGTCGTCCTGGCCCGCCGGGCGCGCGCCGCGCTGGAGCCCGACACGCTGGTCACGCTGCGCGCCGGCAGCGCCCTCGCCCGCCGCGCCCCGGCCCTGCTGCTGGGCGCCGGGGTGCTCGTCCTGGTCGGCGTCGTCGTCGCGGGCGTGCTGCTCGGCGACTCGACGGTGCTGCTCGGCGACGTGGCGAACTGGCTCGCCGGCAAGGCGTCGGTGCGGCTGGACATCATCCTCGACTCCCGGGTGCCGCGGGTCGCCGCGGCTCTGCTCGCCGGTGCCTGCCTCGCCCTGGCCGGTGCGCTGGTGCAGACGGTCACCCGGAACCCGCTCGCCGACCCCGGCGTCCTCGGCGTCGCGCACGCGGCCGGCCTCGGTGCGGTCGTCGTCATCGTCCTCACGGCGGCGCCGTCGTTCGCGCTGGTGTTCGGCGGCGCGCTGGTCGGTGCCGTCCTCGCGGGCCTCCTGGTGTTCGGCGTCACGGCGGGCACCGGCATGGCGTCGGGCCGGATGGTGCTGGTCGGGCTCGGCACCGGCGCGGCGGCGAGCGCGGTCACGACGCTGCTGCTGGTCCGCACCGACCCGTGGAACCAGAACCGCGCGATCACCTGGCTCGGCGGGTCGACCTACGGCGCCGGGACGCCGCAGCTGGTGCCGATGGCGGTGGCGCTGGCGATCGGCGTGCTGGTCGTCGCCCGCACGCACCGCGACCTCGACCTGGTCCAGGTCGACGACGTCACGCCGCGCGTGCTCGGCGTCGACCTGCCGCGGTCCCGATCGCTGCACGTCGGGGCCGCGGTGCTGCTGACGGCCGCGGCCACGGCCGCGATCGGACCGGTGGTGTTCGTCGGGCTGGTCGCGCCGCACGCCGCGCGGATGCTGATCGGCAAGCGGCACCGGTGGACGCTGCCGCTGACCGTCGTGCTCGGCGCGGCGCTGGTCTGCGTGGCCGACGTGGTGGGACGGACGGCGATCGCGCCGGCGCAGCTGCCCGCGGGCCTGGTCACGGCCGTGGTCGGGACGCCGTACTTCCTCTGGCTGCTCTGGCGGATGCGCGCGACCTCGCGCCGCTGACCGCGGTCAGGCGCCCGGGCGGGACCCGGGGGTGCCGTCGTCCGCCGCGGGGCCGCCGTCGCGCAGGCCCTGCTCCCGGGCGCGCAGGTCGGCCTCCCAGTCGCGGAGCATCCGCTCGTGCCGGTCGTCCGAGTCGCGCATCCCCGCCAGGAACTCCGGGTCGTCGTCCGGGCCGGTCGCGCGCGGGCGCTCGTACTCGGGGAACCCGGCGGTCGCGGTGCTCGGCCAGGGCACCGACCGGGCGGTCGCGCCCCGCTCCGGTCGTCCGGCGACCAGCCACGCGATCCCGCCGACGAGCGGCAGGAACACGATGAGCAGCACCCAGGCGGTCTTGGGCAGGTTGCGCACCAGGACCGAGTCCGTCTGGATGCAGTCGATCAGGCAGTAGACGAGCAGCCCGAGCTGGATCAGGACTGGCAGCACGCGGATCACGGCGGGGACCTCTCGTCGGCGGTGCGGAGCTGTCGGCGGACACCGGAGACGGTAGGGGAGCGAGCACCACCCTGTCCGGGAAATGGCGGATCGTGCGCCGCCGGCTCGCCCGTCTGAGTGGCGGCTGTGCGCCGCGGGGCGTAGAAGGGGTGCTCCGGACCCACGAACGGCAGGAGCCTGCGATGGCGCAGCGCACCCCACGGCACCGGCACGCCCCGGGGAGGACCGGTGTGCGCGCCGCGGCCCCCGCGGCGGCCCTCGCGCTCGTGCTGGCCGGCGCGTCGGCGCCCGCCGCGGCACCCCCGGCCCGCGCGGCCGCCGAGGTCCCGGTCGGCGACGCGCGTTTCACCGGGGGCGGTCCGACGTCCCCGACCGGCGCCCCCGGGACCTTCACCAACCCCGTCAGCGCCGGCTTCGCCGACACGTTCGCCGACCCCGCGGTGGTCCGCGGCCAGGACGGCTGGTGGTACGCGTACGGCACGACCGACCCGCTGCGCGCCGGCGAGGGGACCCGGCACCTGCTGCCGGTGTCCCGGTCCGCCGACCTCGTCGCGTGGGAGTACGTCGGGGACGCGTTCACCGAGGACACCCTGCCGTCCTGGGCCGACGCCGACCCCGCGCACCCGGCCGCGCTGTGGGCCCCCGACGTGCGGTACGTCGACGGCGAGTACCGGCTCTACTACGTCGTCACCGAGACCACCGTGACCGCGGGGACCGGGGACTCGGCGATCGGGGTCGCCACGGCGCCCACGCCCACCGGTCCGTGGACCGACGCGGGTGCCCCGGTCGTGGACCCGCGACCCGGTGGCAACGGCGCGCCCGACGACTTCCTGTGGACGTACGACCCGTCGCACGTCGTCGGCCCCGACGGCACCGAGCACCTGGTCTACGGCTCGTACTACGGGGGCGTCTGGGTCACCGAGCTGGACGCGACCGGGACCCGCGCGGTCGGCGAGCCGGTGCAGCTGGCCGTCGACAACAAGTTCGAGGGGGCCTACGTCGTCCGGCGCGGCGGGTACTGGTTCCTGTTCGCGTCGACCGCGAACTGCTGCGCCGGCCCGACCACCGGGTACAGCGTGCAGGTCGGGCGGTCGACCTCGCTCACCGGGCCGTACGTCGACCGCGAGGGCGTGCCCCTGCTGCAGTCCCGCGCGGGCGGCACGCCGGTGCTCGCGCCGAACGGGAACGCCTGGGTGGGCACGGGCCACAACGCGGTCGTGACCGACCTGGCCGGGCGGGACTGGATCGTGTACCACGCGATCGACCGCGGGCAGCCGTACCTGGACGGCACGGACGGGATCAACCGCCGCCCCATGCTGCTGGACCGGCTCGACTGGGTGGACGGCTGGCCGGTGGTCCGCGCGGGCAGGGGTGCGTCGGACGACGCCCAGCCCGCACCCGCCGCGGGCGGGCGCGCGGTCGCGGGCTTCGAGGACGGGCTCGGCGCGGGGTGGCGGGGCGACGCCTGGCGGGCCGTCGGCGGCGATCCGCAGGGCGGTGGGCACGCCGTGGCGGTCGGCGCCGGGGCCTTGCTCACCCGGTCCCGGCTGCCCGGCCCCGTGCGGGTCGAGGCCGACGTGCGGCTGAACCCCGGCGCGTCCGGGGGCGTCGTCGCGGGCTTCGGCCTCGGGCGCGGGGGCTCCCCGGGCGGGTCCGCGGCGGCTCCCGGCCCCGCGGGGGTGCGGGGCGCCGCCCGCGTCGGGACCGGGGTGAGCGCCGTGCTCGACCCCGCCGCCGGCGAGCTCGTCGTCCGGTCCGGGTCCGCCCGGGCCGCGGTCCCGCTGCCCGACGGCGTCGACTGGTCGACCTGGCACGCCGTGGTGCTCGAGGTCGAGGGCCGGCTCGCCCGGGCGGAGGTGAGCCAGGCCCGGCTCGGCGACCCGCTGGCCGTCGTGACCCTGGACCTGCCGCAGCGGCTGCGCCCGGGCGGGGCGGGTGCGGTGGCGCGGACCTCGGGCGTGCACGTCGACGACCTCAGCGCCGTCCCGCTCGCCCAGCCGGTCAGCGACGTGGAGCCGCTGCCGTCGACCGGGGAGCTGGTGGACGAGGTCACCTTCGACGAGACGCCGGGCGGGGACCTCGGGGCCGGCTGGACCGCGGTGCGGGACCCGGCCGTCACGGTCGCGGACGGGGCGCTGGTGTGGCCCGTCGAGCAGGCGGACCTGACCGGCACGGGGAACGACGCGGGCGTCCTGCTGCGGGACGTCCCCGACGGCGACTGGACCGCCGAGACCGCGGTGTCCGTCGACCTCGGCACCGACGACGTGCGCAACTACCAGCAGGCGGGGCTCGTGGCGTACGCGGGCGACGACGAGTTCGCCCGGCTGTCGCACGTCGCGATCTGGAACACCCGGCAGACCGAGTTCGGGCGGGAGACGCCCTTCGCGGGGCGGCTGTCGTACGGCGGGACCATCGTCGGGCCGCCGGGCGACACCACCTGGCTGCGGCTGGTGCACCGGACCGACGACTCGGGCGAGCACGAGGTGCGCGCGCTCACCAGCACGGACGGGGCGACCTGGGTGGCCGGCGGCGTGTGGACCTTCCCGGCGGGCACCGACCTGCGGGTCGGGCTGGTGGCGCACGGGTGGGACGGGGCGGCGCCGCGGGCGACGGCCCGGTTCGACCACCTCCGGGTCTGGGCGGACTGAGTCCGCGTGAGACTGGGTCCGTGCGCGACGACCCCGACCTCGGCCCGGCGACCGACCTCGCCCCGGCGATCGACGACGACGACCCCTGGACCGCGCTGGCCGAGGACTGGGCCGCGGCCTGGGGCGGCTTCGCGGGCCCGGCCCGGCAAGCGCTGCTCGACGCGGCCGCCGTGGGGCCGGGCACCCGGCTGCTCGACGTCGGCTGCGGGACCGGCGAGCTGCTGGCAGACGCCGCCTCCCGGGGCGCGGCTGTGGCGGGGGCGGACGTCGCGCCGGGGATGGTCGCCCGCGCCCGCCGCGCGGCCCCCGCGGCGGACGTGCGGGAGGCGGACGCCGAGGACCTCCCGTGGCCGGACGCGGCGTTCGACGTCGTCACCGCGGTGAACGTGCTGCACCTGGCCGACGACCCGGTCGCCGCGGTCGCGGAGGCGGCCCGGGTGCTGGCGCCCGGCGGGGCGCTGGCGGTCTGCGGCTGGGCGGAGCGGGACCGGTGCGAGCTCGACGCGGTCGAGGCCGCCCTCGCGGCGGACGACGGCGAGGAGCCCGGCCCCGAGGGGCCGCT
Source organism: Cellulomonas sp. GbtcB1 (assembly GCF_019091725.1). Classification (NCBI taxonomy): domain Bacteria; kingdom Bacillati; phylum Actinomycetota; class Actinomycetes; order Micrococcales; family Cellulomonadaceae; genus Cellulomonas; species Cellulomonas sp. GbtcB1. Next base: position 24,142 of record NZ_JAGXJG010000035.1, read on the forward strand.
GCGCCGCGAGGCCCCGGTGCGGACGCTGCTCACCGGCGCGGGGCTGGTGGTCGAGCACCTCGCGCTGGTCGACGTGCCCTGGACGGCTCCGGACGCAGGCGCGCTCGTGCGGGGGCTGCTGCTCGGGGAGGACGCCGAGGGGCTCGCGGCGCGCGGGCCGGTGGTGGTCGCGGCGGCGGCTCCGTTCCGGCTCGCGGACGGGTCGTACCGGTTCCGGAACGCGTTCCGGCTCGCGCTCGCCCGCCGGCCCCGCTGAGCGGCCGACGGGGCCTCAGGCCCCCGGTGCGGCGGCGGCGACCGCCGCGAGGTCACGGACCGCGTAGCGGTGGTGCTCCCACTCCTCCTCGAGGACGGTGTGCAGGCAGGACAGCACGGTCTCCCGGTGCTCGGGCGCCCACGGGTTCGGCCGGGTCCCCGCGAGGTCGGCGTCGGTGACGTCCGCCAGGTAGTCGCGCACCATCGCCACGCGCTCGGCGCGCACCGCCAGCACCTCGTCCCACGCCGGGGTGCCGTCCGCGAACACCGACGGGTCGTGCCCGTCCGCCGCGTACTCCACGTTCGGCTGCCCGAGCCGGTGGTACGGCGCCTCGACGCCGAGCACCGCGCCCCGGAGCCAGGTGTCCGTCGCCATCACGAGGTGCCGGAGCGTCTGCGCGAACGACCACTCGCCGTCGACGGACACGTCCACCGTGCCGGCGGGCAGCGCGGCGACGCGGTCGAGGGTGGCCGCCCACGTCCGCTCCACGGCGGCCCACGCGGTGCGCAGGCCCTCGGGGTCCGCGGCGCGGCGCAGGGACCGCCCCGGGAACCGCCGGTCCAGCTCGGCGTCCACGTACGGGGCGACGTCCACGCCGTTCACGAGCAGCGAGCCCCCGTCGAGCAGCCAGGGCGCGTCGATGTCGGCGCCGTCGATCTCGACGCCGCGCATCACGACGCGGGACAGGTCGGCGCGGACGAGCCGCGCGCCGTGCAGGTCGGCCGCGACCAGGCGCGCGCCGCGCAGGTCGAGCGGGTCGGTCGTCGTCATGTCGTCCCCCTGGGTCGAGGCTCGCCGGGGGACCAGTCAAGGCCCGCGGCGGGTGGCCGCGCCAGCCCCGGGCCGGCCCCGGGCCGCCCCGGTCCGGCCCGGACGCGTCACCCCGGCGCGTGCGCCCGCAGGAACTCCCGCACCGCCGCCGCGGCCTCGGCGCTGTCGAGGTGCAGCCCGTGCCGCGCGCCGGCGACCGCGACGAGTCGGGCACCCGGCACCGCCGCCGCCAGCCGCTCCGCGGACGCGAGGCGTGCGAGCCGGTCCTCGGTGCCGTGCACGACGAGTGTCGGCGCGACCACCGCCCCGAGGGCGCCGAGCGCGGCGTGCTCGGCGCTCGCCCGGTACAGGGCGCGGAGCGTCGGCCGGTCGGCGTCGAGCGCGAAGAACGTCCGCACCTCGTCGGGGTGCCTTGCGGCCCAGGCGTCGTCGAAGAACAGCCGGGTGCGGGCGGCGCCGTCGCCGGCGAGCAGCAGCCGGTGCGCCTCGGCGTCCCGCGGCACCCCGTCCGACGCGCCGGCGCTGGTCGCGAGCAGCACGAGCGACGCGACCCGGTCCGGCGCGTCCACCGCGAGCCACTGCGCGATCTTGCCGCCCATCGAGTGCCCGACGACCTGGGCCGTGGCCACGCCGGCGGCGTCGAGCACCGCGCGGACGTCCCGGGCGAGGTCCCGGGTCGTCAGCCCGTCCGGGACCCGGCCGCCCGGGCCCGGGTCCGTGCCGGCGACCCCGCGCTGCTCGGTGCGCAGCACCCGGAACTCCGAGGCGAGGTCGGCGGCGACCCGGTCCCAGCCCGCCATCGCGGTCGCCTGGCCCTGGAGCAGCAGCACGGGGCTGCCGGCGCCCTGCTCGCGCCAGCGCAGCCGCGTGCCGTCGTCCGCCGTCGCGGTGCGGTCGCCGGCCGCGGGGGACGAGGTGAGGGACGGCGCGGGGGTGCGGGCGGGCTCGGGCGGGGGTGCGGCGGTCACCCGCGCGACGGTAGCCGAGACCGCGCGCGTCCGATCGGGTGAGCCGCCCCGCACGGACCTGCCGCCGTTCGGGTGAGCGGTTGCCGTGCGGGCCGGACGGAGCCTGGCACGTCACGGAGTTCACCCGCACGCGAGCCGCGCCCCGCGCCTGGACACGGCACCATCGGGCCATGCCGACGGTGGAGCAGACGCCGCACGGGGACCTGCGCGCGCAGCTCGCCGTGGCGCTCCTCGTCGTCTCCGTGCTCACGGCGCTCGGCGGCCTCACGCCCGTCGACCCGCAGACGCCCACCGGCCGGTGGGCGGTGGCGGCCGCGGCGTACGCGCTCCTGGCGGTGCTCGCGGTGACGCTGCCCGCGCACCCGACGAGCACCGAGGTGGTGCTCGTCGCCGGCATCGTCGTCGCCGGGGGCGTGCTCGCGAGCTGCCGGGCGACCGAGGGCGTGGTCGTCTTCGCGCTCGGCGTGATCCTGGCGGGGCAGCTCGCGGCGTACGTGCTGGACACGCGCCGCGCGGCCGTGGTGGTGGCGGCCGCGGCCTCGACGATCGCGGTCGGTGCCTGGCTGGCGGTCGCGCCGGTGCACGCCACCAACATCGTGAGCATGGCGACCCTGTGCGTGCTGTCCTGCGTCCTGCTCGGGTGGCAGGGCCACCGGCTGCGCGAGGCGGGCGGCACCGACCACCTCACCGGGGCGCTGACCCGCGGGCCGTTCTACGCGCGGCTCGACGCGGCCCTCGCGCGGGCGCGCCGGCGGGGCGAGCCGCTCGCGGTGGTGGCGCTCGACATCGACGACTTCCGGCGGGTCAACGACGCGCACGGGCACCTCGGCGCCGACGACCTCATGGCCGACCTGGTCGCGCACTGGCACGCGGAGCTCGACCGCGCGGGGTTCGTCGGGCGGCTCGGCGGCGACGAGTTCGTCGCGGTGCTCCCGGGGCACGGCGAGGATGCGGCCCGACGCTGGGCCGCGCTGGCCTGCGCGTGGACCCCGCTGCCGTGCAGCGCGGGCGTGGCGGTGCACGAACCGGGCGACACCGCCCGGGACCTGCTGGTGCGCGCGGACGCGGACCTGTACGCCGACAAGCACGACCGGAAGGCCGGCGCGCCGGCGTAGCCCGGGTCAGCGGGCCAGGCGCTCCACCGCCCCGGCGAACACGGGAGGCAGCCGCACCGCCGCCGGCACGAGCGCCCCGCGCAGGGGCGACGTCGCCACGCCCACGAGCGTGGACGTCAGCAGCCGGTAGTCCCGGGTCGCCGCCGCCCAGGCGCGCTCGTAGCCCGCGGGGTCGTCGAGGTGCGCGACCGCCGCGACCGCCTGGGCGAACCCGAGCCGCAGGCCCTCGCCGGTCAGCGCGTCCACGTAGCCCGACGCGTCCCCGACGAGCAGCACCCGCCCCGCCGTCCGCGCGCGGGTGCGCTGGCGCAGCGGGCCGGCGCCCCGGTCCGCGGCCTCCACCGGGGCGCCGGCCAGGCGGGTCGCGAGGGCGGGCATCGCCGCGAGCTCGGCGTCCACGTCGACCGGGGCCGGCCCGAGCAGCGCCACCCCGACCAGGTCCGGGCCGACCGGCGTCACGTACGCCTCGGCGTGCCGGCCCCAGTGCACCTCGACCAGGTCGGTCCACGGGGCGACCCGGTAGTGCCGGCGGACGCCGAACCGGCGCGCGGCGCGGCCCGGGCGCGCGGCCTCCAGCCCGGCGAGCCGCCGGACCGTCGAGTGCAGGCCGTCGCAGCCGAGCAGCCACCGGGCGCGTACCCCCGCGGCGGTCACGCCGTCCCGGTCCTGGGCGAGGTCCCCGACCCGGCCGGCGTGCCGCTCGACGCCCGCGGCGGCGGCCCGGTCCGCGAGCGCCGCGTGCAGCACGGTGCGGCGCACACCGCGGCCGGGCGGCCCGGTGAATCGGTGCTCGGCGCGCAGGTCGTCCCGCACGTAGGCGATGCCCGCGAGCGGGCGTCCGGCGGGGTCGACGTCCCAGCGCCGCAGCAGGTCGACCGCCCGCGGCATCAGGCCCTCGCCGCACGCCTTGTCGACGGGCGTCCCGCGCGGCTCGACGACGAGCGCCGACAGCCCGGCGCGGCGCGCCTCGAGGGCCGCGGCGAGCCCGACGGGCCCGCCGCCGACGACCAGGACGTCGACGTCCGGGGTGGCGCTCACCGGCCCGGCGCGGGCACCGGTCCGCCGCCGCCCGTCGCCGCCGCGAGCGCGCGCTCCTCGGCCGGGATCCGGAACCCGAGCAGCAGCACCGCGTTGAGCACGGTGAACGCGAGCGCGGTGACCCAGGCGGTGTGCACGAGCGGCAGCGCGATGCCCTCGACGACCACGGCGACGTAGTTCGGGTGCGGGATCCACCGGTACGGGCCGCGGTCCACCAGCGGGAGCCCCGGCACGACGATGACCCGGGTGTTCCACCGGGGGCCGAGCGTCGCGATGCACCACCAGCGCAGCGCCTGGCTCGCCAGGACGAGGACCAGCGCCGGCCAGCCGAGCCAGGGGAGGAACGGCCGGTCGGCGAGGTGCGCCTCCAGCACGCAGGCCAGCAGCAGCCCGGTGTGCAGGGCCACCATCGGCGGGAAGTGCCCGCGGCCGGACTCGACGCCGCCGCGGGCGAACGACCAGCGGGCGTTCCGCGACGAGACGACGAGCTCGGCCAGCCGCTCGAGGGCCGTCAGCGCGACCAGGACGTCGAACCACAGCAGCGAGCTCACGCGGCCACCTCCGGCCAGCGCAGCGCGACCAGCTCGGCGCCCACCCCGGGGCCGAACGCCAGGACCGCTCCCAGCGCCCCCGGGTCGGGCGGCGGGCCCGCGAGCACGTCGGCCAGCACGTGCAGCACGGCGGCCGACGACAGGTTCCCGGCTCGGGCGAGCGCGGCGCGCGACCCGGCGAGCGCCTCGGGTCCGAGCTCCAGCGCGTCCTGCACGGCGTCGAGGATCTTCGGGCCGCCCGGGTGCACGACCCAGCGGGCGACGTCCGCGACCCGGGCGCCCAGCGGGTCGAGCAGCGCGGCGACGTCCGCGGCGGCGTGCGCGGCCACGGTGTCCGCCATGCCGCCGGAGAGCACGATGCGGAAGCCCGAGCCGCCGACCTGCCAGCCGAGGTCGTGCTCGGTCCCGGGGTAGAGCGCGCTGCGGGCGCCGACGACGGCCGGCCCGTCCAGCCCGAGCGCGACCGCGCGGCGGTCGCCCAGCAGCACGGCCGCCGCGGCGCCGTCGCCGAACAGGCCGCTCGCGACCAGGTTGGCGGTCGAGTCGTCGTCGTGCTGCAGCGTGAGCGAGCACAGCTCGACCGACAGCAGCACGGCGACCTCGTCGGGATGGCCCGCGAGGTGGTCGTCGACCCGGGCGAGTCCGGCGGCCCCGCCCGCGCAGCCGAGGCCGAAGCTCGGCACCCGCCGCACGTCCGGCCGCATCCCGAGCCGGCCCACGAGCAGCGCGTCGAGCGACGGCGCGGAGACGCCCGTGACCGTGGTGAAGAACAGGTGGTCGACGTCCGCGGGCCGCAGGCCGACCGCGGCCAGGGCGTCGGTCACCGCCCGCGCGGCCAGCTCCAGGCCCTCGCGCAGGAACACGTCGTTCGTCTCGCCGAACGACGTCAGCCCCGCGTACTTCTCGAGCGGCAGCACCGTGTGCCGGGTCGTGATGCCGCTGGACGCGTGCACCCGGTCCAGCAGGGCCCGCCGCCGGGGGTCGCGGGTCACCAGGCCCGCCACCTCCGCGGTGATCTCGGCCTGCGGGTAGACGTGCTCGGGGAGCGCGGGGGCGACGGCCGCGATGCGGGACATGCCCCGATGCTGCCCTCCGACCCTCGCGGCCGCGACCGGTCGGCGGGTGGCCGCGCGCGACCGCCCCGCGGCGGCGGTCACCCCTGGACCACCAGCAGCACCACCGCGACGGCGGCGACCGCCATCGCGGCGCCGAACGGCCAGCGGCTGGCGGGCCGGGCGAGCGCGACGGCGACCCCCGACGCGGCGAGCCCGGCCGCCAGGGCCAGTCCCGCCGCCGCGACCGCCCCGGGCGGGCCCGGCGGCCCCAGCACCACCACCGCGACGGCCACGAGCAGCACCCCGGCCGCCCCGAACGCGGTCCGCCGCCGGCCGAGCCGGTGCGGCAGCCCGCGGACGCCGGTCGCCGCGTCGTCCTGCAGGTCGGGCAGCACGTTCGCGAGGTGCGCGCCGACGCCGAGCAGCGCGCCCCCCGCGGTCACCCACCAGGGCGCGAACGCGTCGCCGCCCGGCACCCCGAGCGTCGCGACGGACGGCAGCCCGCCGAACGCCACCGCGTACGGCAGCCAGGACCACGCGGTCGACTTCAGGCGCGCGTTGTAGGCCCAGGCGGCCGCGACCAGGGCCAGGTGCAGCACCGCGGCGGGCGGCCCCAGCGCGAGCGAGAGGAGCGCGCACGCGGCCAGCGCGACGAGGGCCGCCCGACGGAGCGCGGCGACCGTCACCGTCCCGGCGACCACCGGCTTGTCGGCCCGGCCCACCGCGAGGTCCCGGCCGGCATCGATCCAGTCGTTCGACCAGCCGACCGACAGCTGGCCGGCGAGCACCGCGGCCGCCACCAGCACGGCGCGCGCAGGACCAGCACCCGCCGCGCCCGCGGCGTACGCGCCGGCGAACAGCGTGACCGCGAACGCCGGTGGGGCGTGCGCGGCGCGGACCAGCGCGACGGCGCGGCGCGCGGTCGTCGGTGCGGCAGCCGGCGGCATGGCCCTCCTCGCCCGGGGGACCCGCCGCGGCGGCGCGCCCGTCGAGCCGACCGTAGCGGCGCGGGGCGCAGACGGCCCGGCCGGCAAGGAGCCGGCCCGGGCGGATCGGGCGGGCGCGTCGTGCTCAGGCGCAGGTCGGGGTCGCGGTGGATCGGTGCGCGGGCGCGAGCAGCCCGTCGAGGAAGTGCCGGACCCGCCCTGGGTCGTGCCGGAGCGTCGGGAGCGAGCCGACGATCGCGCGCGCCAGGACGCGGATCGGCACGTTCGCGTCGTTCGAGGCCGCACGCAGCACCAGGAACGCGGCGGCCGGGTCGACCTCCTCGACGAAGGCGACGACCCCGACCGCCTGGTCGATCACCGACCGGCTCTGCGCCGCGGCGGCGATCGACACCGTGGCCGCGGCCTGCGCGCGGTCGTCGACCACGTCGGTGACGTCCACGAAGTAGCCGACCAGCTCGGACGGCGGTCCCGCGGCGGACGGCCCGCGCCCCTCGCCGATCACCGCGACGACGCGCTCCCGGCCCCGGGCGTCGACGATCCGGTGCACCGTCGCGAAGGCGCCGCCGGTGCGACTCGCCTCGTCGAGCACGGCGACCGACTGGTCCCGGTCCTCGGGGTGCTTGTGCGCGAGCAGCAGCTCCGTCGTGGGCACGACCTCGTGCGGGACGAACCCGTGGATCGCGTAGACGTCGTCGGACCACCACCAGTGCTGCGTCGCGAGGTCGAGGCGGTAGGCCCCTGCGCGCGTGCGGGCGCCGAGCGCCAGCGCGCGCTCCGGGTCGGTGGTCTGGGTCATGGACGCCGCCCTCGTCAGGTCCGGTGCGGCGCGCACGAGCGGTGGGCTCCACCCCCGGGCACCGTTGCTCCCACGACCGTACGCGCGTCGGGGCGGCCGCGACACCGCGGAGCGGGCGGTGCGCGTGACGTGCGACGACGGCCGTGGACGAGCGTGACGACCTCCGGCCCGGGAGGCCTACGGCGAGCACCCCTCGGCCACGCCCGCGCGGTGGAGCGCGCCGCACTCAGGCCAGGTCGTCCGGTTCGTCGGGGAGGGTCGGCACCTCGAGCCCGGCACCGCGGCGCAGCAGCGCGCCGCGCACCAGAGCCGCGGACCCGAACCGCTCCGCCACGGCGTCGACGGCCGCGTCCAGCCCGTCCGGGGCGGGACCGTCGAGGTCCAGCTCCGGCTGCCAGTGGCCGTCCGGCTCCAGGCCGCTGAGGGCGACGCCGACCAGCGTGATCCCCCGCTCGCGGAGCAGCGGCGCGGCCTCGTCGAGCAGCGCCACCGCCGCGGCGCCGATCTGGGACCCGGACGCCGTGGCGAACGCGAACGAGCGCGAGCGCGTGGCCTTCGTGTAGTCGGCGAACCGCAGGCGCAGCACGACCGTCCGCGCCAGGCGGTGGCCGCCGCGCATGCGACGGCAGACCCGGTCGACCAGACCCAGGAGCGCGGCGCGGACCTGCGCCGGGTCGTGCGGGCCGCGGCCGAGCGCGCGCTGGGCCCCGACGGAGCCGCGACGGCGCCCGGTCTCGACGCGGTCGGGCGTGCGGCCGTGCACCACGGCGTGCAGGTGCCGGCCCATGGCCGGTCCGAGCGCGTGCTCCAGGACGGAGCGGGGGAGCGCGGCGACGTCCCCGGCGGTCGCGAGCCCGAAGGCGTGCAGCTTCTCGGCCGTGACCGCGCCGACGCCCCAGAGGACCTCGAGCGGGAGCGGGTGCAGGAACGCGTCCTCGGCGTCGGGGTCGACCAGGAGCAGCCCGTCGGGCTTGGCGACCCGGCTGGCCACCTTGGCGAGGAACGGCGTCCGGGCCACCCCGACCGTGATCGGCAGGCCGACCTCGTCCCGGACCCGGTCCCGCAGGCGCGCGCCCAGCCGCACGGGCGCCGCGTCGATCCGGTGCAGGCCGCGCACGTCGAGGAACGCCTCGTCTATCGACACGCCCTGCACCGCGGGGGTGGTGTCCCGGAAGATCGCGAACACCGCCCTGCTGGCGGCCGAGTAGGCCTCGAAGCGGGGCCGGACCACGACGAGGCCCGGGCACAGCGACCGCGCCTGCCGCGCGCTCATCGCGGTGCGGACCCCGCGGCGCTTCGCCTCGTACGACGCGGCCAGCACCACCCCGCCGCCGACGGCCACCGGGCGCCCGCGCAGCCGGCGGTCGTCGCGCTGCTCGACGGAGGCGTAGAACGCGTCGAGATCGGCGTGCAGGATCCCGGCGACGGGAGCGGGATCGGCGGTGGCGGGCATAGAACACATGTTCGACCCGGGGTCTGACACGCGCTCGCCCGCGCCCGCTCCTAGATCGGCGGGCCGTCCATCCGGGTCGCCAGCAGGCCGGAGCCGATCAGCGTGCCGAGCACGGCCCCGCCCAGCCCGAACCCGAGCGCCGCGACGTCGCCGAGCGCGATCAGCCGCACCAGGGACGAGACCAGCAGGGCGGCGCCCCCGAGCAGCGCGCCGAGGCCCACGGCCGCGAGCGCGCCGTCCACGAACGTCGCCCGGCTCGCCCCAGGGTCGAGCAGCCAGCCGAGCCCGAGCGCGGCCGCCGCCGCGACCGGGAGCAGCAGCGCGCCGGGCGGGCGGCCGAACCAGCCGGGCACGAGCAGCAGCGCCGTGCCGGCCAGGGCCACGACGGCGAGCCAGCCGGAGGCGGTGGAGACGCCGGTGCGGGAGGCCATGGCAGGTCACGCTAGCGGGCGCGCGGCGGGTCCGCCGTCACCGCGGCGACGGGGCGGTAACCAGGGCGTGCCCGACGAGCCGGCGCAGCGTCGCCAGCCCGTCGGACGACAGCACGCTCTCCAGGTGCCCCTGCACCGACGCGACCCCGGGGCCGCGCAGCGCGTGCACCACCCCCGCGTCGTCGGTCGCCACTTCCAGCCCGAGCAGCGGCGTCCGGGCCGCCCCCGGACCGTGGTGCGCCGCGAACGTGTTGTAGAACCCGATGGCGGCGCGCTCGCCGAACACGTCGACCTCGAGCCGCACGCCCTGCCGCGGCGCGGGCAGCGGCGCGACCGGCAGGCCGGCCTGGAGCGCGAGCACCTGGTGGCTCAGGCACACCGCGAGGAGCGGGCGCCCCGTGGCGAGCCGCCGGGCGAGCAGCTCGTGCAGCCGCGCGACCCGCGGCTCGTCGAGGTGCCGCGCGTCGCCCGGGCCGGGCCCCAGCACCAGCAGGTCGGTGGCCGGGTCGTCGGGGACGTCGTGCCACGGCACCACCCGGGCGTCGAGCCCGAGGTGCCGGAGCTGGTGCGCGAGCATCGTCGTGAACTGGTCCTCGACGTCGACGACCAGGGCGGTGCGGCCCGCGAGCGCCGGGTCCGGCGCTGCGCCCTGGGGGCGCAGCCAGAACGCGGCCAGCCGGTCGTTCCGCGACGCGAGGGCCGCCGCGACGCCGGGCTCGTCCGCGAGCACCGGGGCGGGTGCCCCCGAACGCGCGGGGGCGAGGGCGCCGATGGCGGTCAGCACCCCGGCGGCCTTGGCGTGCGTCTCGGCGACCTCGCCGTCGGGGGAGGAGTGCCGCACCAGCGTGGCGCCGACCGGCACGGTCACCCGCCCGGCGTCGTCGAGGTAGGCGGTCCGGATGAGGATCGGTGCGTCGACCTCGTACCCCGGCGCCCCGTCCGGCCGGGTCGTGCCGTCCGGCTCGAGCAGGGCCAGCACGCCGGAGTAGTAGCCGCGCGGCGTCGACTCGTGCCGGGCGATCACCGCGCAGGCGTTGCCCATCGGCGAGCCGGTCACGGTCGGGGCGAACATCGTCAGCCGCAGCACCTCGCGCACGTCCAGGTCGGTCCGCCCCTCCAGGACGTACTCGGTGTGCGTGAGCCGGGACATCTGCGCGAGGTACGGCCCGAGGATCCGGCCGCCGTCCGGGCAGACCGCGCTCATCATCTTCATCTCCTCGTCCACCACCATGAACAGCTCCTCGCTCTCCTTGGTGTCGGCGAGGAACGCCAGCAGCTCCGCCCCGGTAGGCGGCTGCGCCCCGTGCCGGAACGTGCCGCTGATCGGGTTCATCCGGGCGACGCCGCCCGCGACGGACACGTGCCGCTCGGGGGTCGCGCCGGCGGCGGCGAGCCCGGGCGTGCGGACCGCGAACGTCCAGTACGCGCCGCGCTCGCGCTCCAGCAGCGCGCGCAGCCACCCCAGCACCGCGGGCCCGGGGGCGGACCCCGTCCGGGCCACGAAGTCCCGGCGCAGGACGAAGTTCGCGCCCTCGCCCCGGCCGATCTCGTCCTCGATCACCGTGCGCACCCGGTCGGCGTAGGTGGCGTCGTCGACGTCGAAGCCCTCCGGCTCGACGGCGACGGCGGCCGGAAGCAGCGGCAGCGCCTCCGCGAGCGGCACCCGCTCGCGCTCGCGGACCCGCAGGCAGCGCAGCGGGGCGCCGTCGTCGTGCGCGGCGAACCCCCGCTCGCGCACCTGGCGGAACGGGACGAGCGCGAGCACGGTGCCGCCGTCGAGCGGCACGTCCGCCAGCCGGTCGACGTCGAGGACGTCGCCGACGAGGACGTCGAGCCAGTCCGTGCCGCGGCGGTGCAGGACCGCGAACGGCGTGGCGTCGTCGTCGAGCAGGGAGCGGAGCAGGGAGGTCATCGCGGGTGCCGTTCGGTCGGGGACCGGGTGGTCCCGCCGCGCCCGCGGCCACTACCACCCGGTTCAGGGGCGGTCGTCGACGCGTCGAGGGGTCCGCCTAGGAGGCGGGCCACCAGCTCTGCGTCGTGCACATGGCGGACACGCTACTGCACCGGGGGGAGTGACGGGCCGTGCGCGGCCCCAGAAGCGCTACGGTGCCGCGCATGGCCGTGCTGATCGCCGAGGACCTGCTGCTGCTCCTGCTCGACGACCACCGCGGCGACCTCGCGGTGCGCGACGCGGGCGGTCCTCCCACGGGCTCGGTGCTCGCGGGCGAGGCGGTGCTGGGCGGGGCCGTGCTGCTGGAGCTCGACCTGGCCGGCGCCGTCCAGCTGCGGGGCACACCGGGCGGGCACGAGGTGGTCGTCACGCCCCGCGCGTTCGAGCCCGGTGGCGTCACCGGTGACCCGGTCCTGCGCGCCGCGGTGCAGCGGGTCGACGAGGCGCCGCGGGATCCCGTCGAGCTGGTGGCGCGCCTGGGTGCCGGCCTGCCGGCCGCGCTCGCGGGACGTCTCGCGGACGGCGGTCCGCTCAGGGTGGTGGCCGGTCCCGTGCCGGGCACGTTCCGCTGGCCCGCCGCGGACGTCTCGCGGGAGTCCGGCGCGCGGCGCGCGCTGTGGTCGGTGCTGGTCGAGGGCGCCGCCCCGGACCGGCGCACCCGGGCCCTCGCCGCCCTGCTCGCGGCCGTCGGGCTCGCGGAGGACGTGCTGCCGCCGGGCCCGGTGCCCGCGGCCTAGGTCGCGCGGCGGGCGGCGTCGCTCGCGGACGGCTGCTGGCCGGCGGCGGCCCTGCAGCAGGCGGCGCTGCGGCTGCGGGCCCAGCAGGGCGCCGGTGACGTGCCGGGTGCGGTCGCGGTGCCCGCGCCGCGGCCGACGACGACGGCGCAGGAGGTGGTCGGCGGCCTGCTGGGCGTGTTCGCCGTCAGCCTGGCGGCGGGCGTGGTCACTGGTCTCGCGGCGGGCCTGGCCGAGGGCGCGGCCCGGCGCGCCGCCGACTGACGCCCGTCGCGAGAGGTCGTGGCCCGCGAGGGCTTGTCGGGCAACCGTGCGGTTGCCTATCGTGGTCGCGTGGACGAGGTGTTCCGGGCGCTGGCCGACCCGACGCGGCGGCTGCTCCTCGAGGAGCTGCGGCGACGCGACGGCCAGACGCTGTTCGAGCTGTGCACCCGGCTCATCTCCGTCCACGACGTCGTCGTCACCCGGCAGGCGGTCTCCAAGCACCTGGGCGTGCTGGCGGACGCGGGCCTGGTCCGGGCGACCCGCGCGGGGCGGACGACCGTGCACCGCCTCGACCCGACGCCGCTGGCCGGCGTCGTCGGCTGGCTCGACGTCCTGTCCGCACCCGCATCCCCACCCGCAGCCACCGAGGAGTCCCCGTGATCATCACCACCGCCTCCGTGTTCGTCGACGACCAGGGCAGGGCGCTCGCGTTCTACACGGACGTCCTGGGCTTCCGCCCGAAGACCGACGTGCCGGTCGGCGCGCACCGCTGGCTCACCGTCGTGTCGCCCGAGGCCCCGGACGGCGTCGAGCTCCTCCTCGAGCCGGCCGAGCACCCCGCCGTCGGGCCGTTCCGGGCCGCGCTCGTCGCGGACGGGATCCCGTGGACGAGCTTCGGCGTCGCCGACGTCCGCGCCGAGCACGCGCGGCTCGAGGCGCTCGGCGTGCGGTTCGTCCAGCCGCCCACCGAGGCCGGTCCGGTCGTCGTGGCGGTGCTGGACGACACCTGCGGCAACCTGGTCCAGATCGCCTCGCCGGCCGCCTGACGGGCGGCTGCGGCCCGGGCCCGCGCCGAGCCGCGGCGCCGTCGTGCGGTGGTGGGCTCGGGCGGTGCGCCGCACGATGGCCGGGTGACCGACGACGCCCTGCAGCCTCCGACCGCCGACCGCCGCGACGACGGGTCCGCCGAGCGGCCCGACGCCGCCCACCTGCCGCCCGCCGGCGTGCCCGACGACGTCGTCGAGGCCGTCGGCGGGGTCACGGCCGCCTTCGAGGTCGTCGAGCACGCCCGCGGGATGCTGTACGCCTTCCACCGGCTGATCGGCCGGGCCGACGCCGAGCTCGCCGACGCGCTCGACCGGCTCGCCGAGGCGGGGCACCCCGAGGTCGCCGACGAGCTCCGGGCCGAGGTCGTCGGCCGGAACGTGCTCGAGGGGCGCTGGACGTTCCAGGTCGGCGAGGACTTCGACGACGGCTACTACCGCGCGTTCGCCGACGCCGAGCGGCGCACCCGCGAGCGCCTGGTCGGCGGTCGCAGGCACGTCTACGAGTCGCAGCTGAAGGAGCGGAACCGCACCCACGGGCGCCCGGGGCACGAGGCGCGGCCCACGGCCTGACCGGCGGCGACGTCGCACCGCGGCGCAGGGCGTACAACCGCGCTCCCGAGAGGCGCGTTCACACGGACGGACCTAGCGTCGGGTCGAGGCGGTCCGCTAGACGGACCGCCGCCGTGTCGGTGCAGCAGGGCGCCGGCGCACCGCCCGGTCCGGGTGGGCGCCGCCACCGGCACCTCTCGCGACCGAGGCTCCCGCAGACGACTGCCCCGAGTGCGGGGCGCGGAGGTCGCGATGTTCTTCCACCGTCAAGAGCTGCAGTTCAAGGCCACACCCGACAAGCCGGACGCCGTCTACGCCCGCAAGCTCCAGGAGGTCCTGGGCGGGCAGTACGGCGAGATCACGGTCGCGATGCAGTACGGGTTCCAGTCCTGGAACACGCACCTGCCCGGCAAGTACCGCGACCTGCTGTACGGCATCGGCGCGGAGGAGTTCGGCCACGTCGAGATGCTGGCGACGATGATCGCCCAGCTGCTCGAGAAGGCGCCCATCGGGATCACCGAGGAGGCCGTGCAGAACGACCCGACGATCGCCGCGATCGTGGGCGGCACCGACGTCCAGCACGCGATCGTCGCCGGAGCCGGTGCGCGCCCGGTCGACAGCAACGGCAACCCCTGGAGTGCGGGCTACATCACCGCGAGCGGCAACCTGCTGGCCGACTTCCAGGCGAACGCGAACGCCGAGATGCAGGGCCGCGTGCAGGTGGCGCGGCTCTACCACATGACCGACGACAAGGGCGTGCGGGACATGCTGGCGTTCCTGCTGGCGCGCGACACCATGCACCAGAACCAGTGGATCGCGGCGGCGCGCGAGCTGCAGGAGGAGGGCTTCGAGGGCATCCCGACCCCGAGCAACTTCCCGATCGACCAGGAGCACCGCGAGGTGTCCTACCAGTACATCAACTTCTCGAACGGCACGGACGCGGACAAGGGCTCCTGGGCCTCCGGCCCGACCCCGGACGGCCTCGGCGAGTTCAGCTATGTCGCCGAGCCCCCGGCCGGCGTGCCGATGCCGCCGCCCACGCAGCCCGACCCGCGGCTGTACGGCACCACCCCGCTCCCGAACACGGCCGAGAAGGTCGCCGGGAAGCTCAAGGACACCTTCAAGAGCGAGTGAGGAGGACGCGATGAGCACGAACGACAGCGGCGCCGCTGCAGCGGTGGGCACCGCGAAGGAGCAGGCGTCCGGACTGGCGCACGCGGCGGCCGACAGCGGCCAGGGTGTGCTGCACGAGGCGAAGGACCAGGCGGCGGACGTCGTGCAGGAGGCGAAGGGCCAGGCCCGGGACCTGCTGGGCGAGGCGCGCGCGGGCCTGACGAGCCAGGCGTCCGACCAGCAGGCGCGGGCGGCGTCCAGCCTCCGCTCGCTCGGCGACGAGCTGGGCCGGATGGCTGACGGCTCGGAGCAGGGCGGGCTCGCGGCGGACCTCGTGCGCCAGGTGGCCGGGCGCACCGGCTCCGTGGCGACGTGGCTCGAGAACCGCGAGCCGGGCGACGTGCTGGGCGAGGTCACCGACTTCGCGCGGCGGCGCCCCGGGGTGTTCCTGGCCCTGGCGGCCGGTGCGGGCGTCCTCGCGGGCCGGCTGACCCGCGGGCTGAAGGACGCGCCACCGTCCGGCGGCGGCACCGGCGCGACCGGGACCTCCGGTTCGACCGGCTCGTCCCTGCCCGGCGCCACCACCGGCCTGTCCACCCCCACCGCGGGATCCGCGGGCGGGTCGCCGGCCGCCACCACGCAGGACCTCACGCCGGCGGTCGCGGCCGCGGGCGGGCCGGGCGTGGTCGCGGGCGGCACGGCCGAGGTGACGGACGTCGACGCCGAGTTCGGCGGGCAGCACCGCGAGCCCGGCCCGGCCGACGAGGGCGGCCTCGGCTCCGAGGAGCAGGCGTGGGCGGCGGCGGGCGGCGACGCCCCGGTCGCCCCGACGCCCGGCCACCTGCCGTCGACGGACGACTCCGGCACCGCGGGCGGCGACCCGCTGGCCGGCCTCCGCCGCGAGGACCAGCCGTGACCGGGCCGGGGGACCCGACCGTCGCCGCGGCCCCCGGCGCGGGACCCGGTGGTGCGGGCACGGGCGGCACGGCGGGCGTGCCTCCCCTGGGAGACGCACCCGGGTCGGCGCCGGCGGGGACGGCACCGGCCGGGGCGGGCGGCGAGCGCCCGTCGCTCGGCGACCTGATCGGCAACGTCACGCAGGACCTGTCGGCGCTGGTGCGCCAGGAGGTCGAGCTGGCCAAGGCCGAGCTGACGCAGTCGGCCAAGCGGGCCGGCCGGGGCAGCGGGATGCTCGCGGGTGCGGGCGTCGCGGGGCACTTCGTGCTGCTGTTCCTGTCCATCGCGCTGTGGTGGGCGCTCGCCCACCCGCTCGGCCACGCCTGGTCGGCGCTGGTCGTGGCCGTGGTCTGGGGTGTGATCGCGGCCGTGCTCGCGCTGCGCGGTCGCTCCGAGCTGCAGCGCGTCAAGGGCGCGCCGCGCACGGCGGAGACGGTGAAGAAGATCCCGAACGCCCTCAAGGGTGACGAGGAGGCGAACCATGAGTGAGAACCCGGACGAGATCCGTGCGCGGATCGAGGCGACCCGTGCCGACCTGAGCGCGAACGTGGACGCGGTCGGCGACGCGCTGGACCCGCGCCAGGTGGCGCACCGCCAGGCGGACAAGGTCCGCAGCAAGGTCGGCTCGGTCCGCGACCGGGTCATGGGCACGGTGCACGACGCCCGTGACTCCGTGAGCGGCGCTGCGGGCAGCGCGTCCGGCTCGGCGCACTCCGCCGCCGACTCGGCGAGGAGCGCGGCGCACGGGCTGGCCGAGGGCGTGCAGGGCGCGCCGTCGACCGTCGCGCGCCAGGCGCAGGGCAACCCGCTCGCCGCGGGCCTGATCGCCTTCGGCGTGGGCTGGTTGGCGGCGTCGCTGCTGCCGTCCTCGCAGAAGGAGCAGCAGGCTGCCCAGGCGGTCAAGGACCAGGCGCAGCAGCTGGCGCCGCAGGTCAAGGAGGCCGCCGGCCAGGTCGTCGACGAGCTGCGGGAGCCGGCGCAGCAGGCCGTCGACCAGGTCAAGGAGCGCGCTGCCGAGGCCGTCGGCTCCGTCAAGGAGCAGGGCACCCAGGCGGCGAGCGACCTGAAGGACCAGGCGCAGGACTCGGCCCAGGAGGTGCGGCAGGCCCCGCAGCAGGGCTGACCCGCGCCGACGACGCCGCCCCGGGAGCACGCCGCTCCCGGGGCGGCGTCGCGCCGTCCCGGCGCGGCCCGGCCCCGGCGCGTGCGGGTGACGGCACCGGCGCGCCGGTGACGTGCGACGACGCACGGGGTACAGTCCCGCCGTCGTCCGAGGAGGGGCACCGTGCAGCGCAGCATCGTGGAGGAGCTCGGCGAGCGGCTCGCCGCGCCCGAGGAGTTCGGGAGCGAGGCCCTCGTCGCGTGCGACGCCGTGGTCCGCATCTTCCGGTCCGGCGGCGTCGAGGTGCAGGCCCTCCAGGGGCTCGACCTGCTGGTGCACGCGGGGGAGATGGTCGCGGTCGTCGGGGCGTCGGGCTCCGGCAAGTCCACCCTGCTGCGGATCCTGTCCGCCGCCGACGCGCCGAGCGCCGGGCGGGTCCGCGTCGGGCGGTGGGACCTCGGGGCGCTGACCGCGCGGGACCGCGTGACGTACCGGCGCACGGTGGTGGGGACCGTCCGGCAGCAGACCGCGCGCAACCTCGTGCCCTACCTGAGCGCGCGGCAGAACGTCGCGCTCCCGCTCACGCTGGCGGGGGTGCCGCGCGGGCAGCGGGCCGCGCGGGTGGGCGAGCTGCTGGAGCTGGTCGGGCTCGCCGACGCGGGCGGGCGGCGCCCCGCCGAGCTGTCCGGGGGCGAGCAGCAGCGGGTCGCGATCGCGGTCGCGCTCGCCAACCGGCCCCGGCTCCTGCTCGCCGACGAGCCGACGGGCGAGCTCGACACCGCCACCGGCCAGCAGGTGTTCGACGCGCTGCGCGCCGCCCAGCGGGACGCGGGGACCACGGTCGTGGTCGTGACGCACGACCCGGCGGTGAGCGGGCAGGTGGAGCGCACGGTGGCGATCCGGGACGGGCGGACCAGCAGCGAGGTGCTGCGGCGCGCGCACGTCGGCGAGGACGGCGCGGCGGCCGTCGTCGCCGAGGAGTACGCGGTGATGGACCGGGCCGGGCGGGTCCAGGTGCCGCGGGAGTACCGGGAGGCGCTCGACCTCACCCGCCGGGTCCGGCTGCAGCTCGAGGCGGACCACGTCGCGGTGCGGCCGGACTCCGCCGCGGGATCGGGCGGTCCGGGCGACCGCAGTGCCGCCGCGCCGGCCCGGCGGCGCCGGCACGGTGCCGCGTGACCGGGTCGACCGCGGCCGCCGGGACCCCGGACGGGGCGGTGGCGGGGTCCGGCACCTCGACGCCCGCGGCCCCGGTGACCGCGCCGCTGGTCCGCGTCCGCGGCGTGCACCGCACCTACGGCTCGGGTCGCGCCGCCGTGCACGCGCTGCGGGGTGTCGACCTGGACGTGGCGCCCGGCGAGCTCGTCGCCCTGGTCGGCCGCTCCGGCTCGGGCAAGACGACGCTGCTCAACGTCGTCGGAGGCCTGGACCGCCCGGACGCCGGGTCGGTGCACGTCGACGGCACCGACGTGACCACGCTCGACGCCGCGGGCCAGGTCCGGCTGCGCCGCGACGTGGTCGGGTTCGTGTTCCAGACGTTCGGGCTGGTCCCGGTGCTCAGCGCGGCGGAGAACGTGGCCGTGCCGCTGCGGCTGCGCGCGCTGCCGGTCGCCGACCGCGAGCGCCGGGTGGCCCTGCTGCTCCGGCTCGTGGGGCTGGACGGGCACGCCGGGCTGCGGCCGGACGAGCTGTCGGGCGGGCAGCAGCAGCGCGTCGCGATCGCCCGCGCGCTGGCGGGGTCGCCGCGGCTGCTGATCGCCGACGAGCCCACCGGCCAGCTCGACACCGAGACCGGCCTCGCGGTCATGGCGCTCATCCGGGCGGTCGTCGAGGCGGAGGGCATGGCGGCGGTCGTGTCGACCCACGACCCGGTGATGATCGGGCTGGCGGACCGGGCGGTGCGTCTGGTCGACGGGCACGTGCTGCCCGCATGAGCGCCGCCTGGGCCCGGGAGGTGCCCGCGCTGGCGCTGCACCGCGCCCGGGCGCAGGCGCCGCTGCTGGCGGCCGTGACGGCGACCGCGCTGGTCGCCCTGACGGTGCTGGCGGCGTGCGGGCTGCTCCTCACCGCCGGCCGCCGGGACGCGCTGGACGCGGCGCTCGCCGCCGCGGGCACCAGCGGCACCCAGGTGGTCGCCCGGGTCGTGCCGCCCGTCGGGGCGGACGCCGCGGACGCCGACGACCTGGCGCCCGCGGTGGCGGCCGTCGTCGCGGACGCGCTCGCGCCGCTGCCCGCGACCGCGTCCACCTGGACCGAGTCGCCCCTGCTGGCGCTGCCCGAGGACGGCTCGGACGACGCGGGCTACGCGTACCTGACCGACGCCGCCGACCTCGCGGACGCCGCGCGCCTGGTGGCGGGGTCCTGGCCCGGGGACGCCGGGGCTCCCGGGGCCGCGGGGACCGCCGCGGTCGCGACGGCCCCCGTCGACGTCGCGGTCCCCGCGGCCACCGCCGCGGCCCTGGACCTCGTCCCCGGGGACACCGTGGACCTGGCCCCGTCGCCCGACGCGCCCGCGGCGGCACCGCGGACGACGGTCCGGGTCGTGGGCGTGTTCGAGCCGCTCGGCCGGGGCGACGCCGGGACGCCGGTGTGGCAGCGCGACCTGCTCGGGGGTGCCGGGGTCGACCCGGAGCACCCCCGGCCGGGCACCTCGGGCCGGAAGCTGTCGCCCGCGTACGGGCCCCTCGTGGTCGCGCCCGGTGCGCTGCCCGCCGCGGGGACCGGCGTCGGGGTCGTGACGGTGACGCTGCGTCCGGGCACCGCGGGCGTCGCCGTCGCGGACCTGGAGCAGGCCGGCCGGGACGTCGCCCGGCTGCGCCCCGCGCTCGCCGACGCGCTCGGCGACCGTGCGGACCGCGCGGTGGTCCGCACCGCGTTCCCGGCGACGGTCCGCGCGGTGGCGACCCAGCACGCCGTGGCGGGGGCCGCGGCGCTGACCGCGGGGCTGGTCGGCGTCGCCCGCGCGGCGGCCGCGCTGCTCCTCGCGGGCC
>NZ_JAGXJG010000344.1:0-255 GCF_019091725.1 Cellulomonas sp. GbtcB1
TGTAGCCGCCCGCGCGCCAGATGAACGCGGTGTCGCCCTGGGCCACGCCCTCGTCGATGATGCGGGCGTACAGGTTGGGCAGGTAGAGCATGGCGAGCGCCGAGCAGAGCTGGAAGACCAGCACGCCGGGCAGCAGCCAGCGGTAGGGGCGCAGGTAGCGCATCAGCAGACGGGCGAGCACGTGGTCTCCTGGGGTCGGCGGGCGACGAGGTCCGCGGCCACGGGGCGGAGGGGGGTCCGTCCGCGATCGGCTGC
>NZ_JAGXJG010000345.1:0-255 GCF_019091725.1 Cellulomonas sp. GbtcB1
CCGGCGCGCACCCCCGGCCCCCGGCCGCAGACGCCGCTCGCCCCGGAGGGGCCCACCGTCCCCGCCCTGGTCGGCCGCGGCCGGCCCCCGCACCAGCGCGTGCTGTCCCGGTGGAGCCGCGAGGACGACCGCGCCGTCGCCGCCGCTCTGGAGGCCACCGGCACGGTGGAGCTCGCCGAGCGCCCGGTCGACGAGCTGTCCGGCGGGCAGCGGCAGCGGGTGTGGATCGCGATGGTCCTCGCCCAGGAGACGGAC
>NZ_JAGXJG010000346.1:0-255 GCF_019091725.1 Cellulomonas sp. GbtcB1
CCGCCGCCGCGGGGGGGCGGCGCCGCGCCGCGCGGGGGGCCCGCCGGGGCCCCCGCCGCCCCGGCGCCCCTCGGGGCCCTGCCCCCCGCCGGCCCCGTCCTGCGGGCCGACGCCGCGGAGGCCGCGTCGCTCGCCGGCGGCCGATCCGCGGGGCCGAGGGCGCGGTCGCCGCCGCCGCCGGGCTCGTCGCCCGCCGCTCCCCCGCCGTCCGGCCCCCGGGCGGGCCGGGCGGGGGCGGGGGGGCCTGGGCGGGGG
>NZ_JAGXJG010000347.1:0-254 GCF_019091725.1 Cellulomonas sp. GbtcB1
AACCACAGGGCGTCGGTCACGCCGCCGTCGAACCAGTACGGCGTGTCGAACGGGTCCACCGTGAACGGCTCAGTTGCGTCGACCTGGCCGCTCGGGTCGGCCGCGTAGTCCGAGGACGCCCAGACCGTGACGGCCGGGGTGGCCCCGGGCTCGAGGCCGAGCGCGGCGATCCCGACCGGCGCGTCCAGCACCGAGTTGTCGAACACCGTGGTGTCCACGTCGCCGAACGCGCCGTTCACGCCCTGGACGTCGGG
>NZ_JAGXJG010000348.1:0-254 GCF_019091725.1 Cellulomonas sp. GbtcB1
GCCGACGACTGCGTCGGGCTGGGCGCCGGGGTAGACCGACGCGATCGGGGTCGACCCTGGGAACGACACGTTGGGCGACCACACGCGGACCACGCGGGTCGCCCCACGGCTGCGCAGGAGGTCGTGGTCCCGGCGCCACACGGCGACGTACTGCCCCGCCGTGTTGCCGCCGACGCCCACCGCCCCCGGGTAGCCGCCGGCGTTCATCTCGTGGGCGAACCGCAGGTGCACCGGCCCGCCGTACGCGGCGAGCG
>NZ_JAGXJG010000349.1:0-254 GCF_019091725.1 Cellulomonas sp. GbtcB1
TCGTTGAGGTACAGCGCGACGTCCGGGCCCAGCTCCTCCCGGGCGATCCGGAACGCATCGGCCACGTAGTCCGGGCCGAGCACCTCGTACCACCGGCTGTGCCGCAGGCCGTCCGGCTGCTGCGGGTCGTGCGCCTCGTTGACGACGTCCCAGGACGTGACGGGGCTCGCGTCGCCGTACCGCTCGGCCAGGTGGTCGGCGCCCGCGCGCGTGTGCGTGCGCAGCCGGTCGAGCAGCAGGGCGCGGTCCTCGCC
>NZ_JAGXJG010000350.1:0-254 GCF_019091725.1 Cellulomonas sp. GbtcB1
CGACCCCGGCACGGGGGTGCGGGACCAGCTGGTCGCCGTCGAGCTGCAGCGGCTCGGCGAGGCGCCCCTGGTCGAGCGCCGGGACCGGCTCCGCGCGGGGCGGGACCTGCTGGTGCGGCTCCTAGCGGAGCGGCTGCCGGGGTGGCGGTTCGCGGTGCCCCCGGGCGGGCAGGCGCTGTGGGTCGACCTCGGCGCGCCCGGGTCCTCGGGGCTCAGCGCGCTCGCGCTCGCCCACCGGGGGCGGGTGGCGCCCC
>NZ_JAGXJG010000351.1:0-254 GCF_019091725.1 Cellulomonas sp. GbtcB1
GCGACATCGAGGGGATGTCGTACGAGGAGATCGCGGTGACGCTGGGCATCAAGCCCGGCACCGTGCGCTCGCGCATCCACCGGGCGCGGGCGCGGCTGCGCGTGGCGCTCGAGCACCGCGCGCCGGCCACCGTGCGCGCCGCCGCGGCCCAGGAGCCCGCGGGCGACCGCTCGTCCGAGGTGACGGCCCCGGCGGGGGCCCGGTGAACGGGCACCTCGCCGACCGGGTCAGCGCCCTCGTCGTCGGCCCGCTCG
>NZ_JAGXJG010000352.1:0-254 GCF_019091725.1 Cellulomonas sp. GbtcB1
CCGGGGATGGCGGGCACCGTCGGCTCGGTGCCGGTGGACACGATCACCGCGTGCCGCGCGATGACCCGGGTGTCGCCGGCCTCGCTCTCGACGAGCAGCTCCTTGGGGCCCGTGAACCGCGCGGTGCCG
Source organism: Cellulomonas sp. GbtcB1 (assembly GCF_019091725.1). Taxonomy (NCBI): domain Bacteria; kingdom Bacillati; phylum Actinomycetota; class Actinomycetes; order Micrococcales; family Cellulomonadaceae; genus Cellulomonas; species Cellulomonas sp. GbtcB1. Next base: position 130 of record NZ_JAGXJG010000352.1, read on the forward strand.
CGCAGCAGCGCGATGCCGGCGGAGACCAGCCACTCCACCTGGGAGTGGTCGTCCCAGTGCGAGGTGAACTGGTCGCGCCGGGCCAGCACGGCGGCGGGGTCGAGCGTGCCCTGGACCAGCTCGGC
>NZ_JAGXJG010000353.1:0-254 GCF_019091725.1 Cellulomonas sp. GbtcB1
GGCGCCGGCGGCCACCTGGCGGTCAGGGGTGCGCGATCAGAAGGGGGGCTCGTGGGAGTAGCCACCCGCCCCCCCGCCGCCCGCGGGCGTGGCCCACGGGTCGCCCTGCTGCGCGGACTGGCCGCCGCCGTTGAACCCGCCACCGCCGCCGCCACCGCCGTTGCAGCCGCCGCCACCGCCGCCGCCGAACCCGCCGCCGCCACCGCCGGACCGCTGGGTCCGGGTGACCTTGGCCGAGGGGTAGCGGAGCGAGG
>NZ_JAGXJG010000036.1:0-43360 GCF_019091725.1 Cellulomonas sp. GbtcB1
GCCGCGCACGGTCGGGGCCCGCAACGTCCGCGCACGCCGTGGTCGCCCGTCGCCCGGCGGGACCGGGGCGGGCTAGCGTGCGGCGCGTGGCACGCACCTACTCGCACGTCGTCATCGGGGCCGGCGCGGTCGGCTCGGCCGCCGCCTACTGGCTCGCCCGCGCGGGCGCGGAGCGGGTGCTGGTCGTCGAGCAGTTCGACCTGGTGAACTCGCTCGGCTCGTCGGGCGACCACTCCCGGATCATCCGGCGGTCCTACCACCGGCCCGAGTACGTGCACCTGACCGACGCGATGTACGCCGCGTGGGACCGGGTCGAGCGCGAGTCGGGCCTGCAGGTGTTCACGCGCACCGGCGGGCTCGACCTCGCCCCGCCCACCGCGGACGGTGCCGACCGCCTCGCCGTGTTCCGGGACGCGATGACCGCGGGCGGGGCGTCCTTCGAGGACCTGTCCACCGCCGACCTGCGCGCCCGCTACCCGCAGTGGCAGGTGCCCGACGGCACCACGGCGCTGCACCAGGCGGACGCGGGGCTGATCGACATCCGCCGCTCGGTCTCCGCGCACACGTCGCTGGCGCTGGCGGCGGGCGTCGAGTTCTGGCCGCACACCCGGGTCACGGGGGTCGACGTCCGGGACGGCGGCGTCACGGTCCGGACCTCGGCGGGCGACGTCGAGGCGGGCGGGCTCGTCGTCGCCGCGGCGTCCTGGCTCGGCGACCTCATGCCGGACCTGGGGCTCGACTTCCGGCTCACGCTGTCCGAGGAGCAGGTCGACTACGTCGCGTCCTCGCGGCTGACCGACTTCACGCCCGACCGGTTCCCCATCTGGGTGTGGCACGGCGACGAGGTCATGTACGGCTTCCCGGTCTACGGCGAGGCCGCGGTCAAGATCGCCCGGGACATGCGCGGGCACTTCGTCACCAGCGAGGGCCGCACGCACCGCGCCGACCCGGCGACCACCGAGCGGTCCCGGGAGTTCCTCGCCCGGCACCTGCCCGCCGCCGCGGGGCCTGCCCTGCGCAGCGCCGTGTGCGTGTACGACATGCCTCCGGACCGGGAGTTCGTGCTGGACACCGTGCCGGGGCACCCGCACGTCGCGGTGTTCAACGGGGCCGGCCACGGCGGGAAGTTCGCGAGCCTGGTCGGGTCCGTGCTGGCGGACCTGGTGACCGCCGGGTCCACGCCGCACGACATCGGGCTGTTCTCGCTGACCCGGCCGGCGATCACCGACCCGGGGTACGCGGCCGACTTCGGCCTGCACGCCTGAGCCCGGGCGCGCCCGAGGTCCGTCCGGCCCCGGGCGCACCGGGGCTCAGGCCGGGCCCGCCCCCGGACCCGCCGTCCCGCCGAGCCCCAGCACGGCCAGACCGCTGCCGTCGCCCTGCTCGAACACCGGCCGGTCGCGCCCGCACCGCGCGCAGACCTCGTACAGCGCCAACGCGCCGCCCTTCTCCGGGTTCCGCCGCACGCGCCAGGCGTGCCGTCCGACGGTGCACCGCAGCGACCGCATCGTCGCCCTCCTCCCCTGGACCGGCGCGACCACGGTCCCGCGGGCGCGACGGTGCCGTCAACCACCCGACCGGGTCACCGGACGTGCGGTCCGCGGCACCTCAGCCCCGGCGCACCGCGTAGCGCAGCCACAGCGTCCCGTTGCCGAACCCGCGCTGCTCCAGCAGCTCCAGGTCGAGCGGCACGCCCTCCGGCCAGAACCGCAGCCCGCCGCCCACCGACACCGGCGCGAGATACGGCTGCACCTCGTCGACGATCCCCGCCCGCAGCGCGTGCGCCGCGAGCGTCGGGCCGTCGACGGTGACGTCGTGGTCGAGCCCCGCGACCCAGGAGCGCACGGCCTCGGGGTCGAACGACCGCTCGACCGTGGTCCGCGCCGTCGTCGGCTCCGCGAGCGTCGAGGAGTAGACGACCTTGTCGGCCGCCTGCCACACCGCGGCGTAGGTCCGGACGAACTCGGGCGGGTCCGGCGACTCCAGCGCCGTCTCCCAGAACGACATGGTCTCGTACATGCGGCGGCCGTACAGGTACGTCCCGACGGACCGCGTCTGCTCCGAGATGAAGTCGTGCAGCGCCGGGTCCAGCGCGCCGCCCCAGTCGCTGCTGCCGGACGCGTCCGCCGCGTAGCCGTCGAGCGAGGTGAACATCGAGTAGATCAGCCGCCCCATCGCCCTACCGTAGGGGCGGCCGCCGCGTGGGCGCCATGGTCTGCGGGGGCGGGTGAAGTCGTGCGCCCCGGCTCGGGTGCCGCCCCCGGACGCCGATGGTGTGGGTGATGCCCTCCTCGATCACCCCGCCGCGACGACGCGTCCTGCCGCCCGGCCCGCTCCTCCTCGGCCCGGCCGCGCTCGTCGCCGCGCTCGCCGTGGTCGAGCACCTGACCGGGGTCGCGGGGCTGACCGCCGCCGGCGGCGCGCTGGCGGCGCTGTCGGCCGGCGTCGTGCTGCGGCAGCAGGTCCAGCTGCGGTCGCTCGAGGAGCGCGGGCTGTGGCGGTGGTGCGGCCGGTCGGTCACGGCCGTCGCCGCGGGCCTGGCGGTGGAGGCGCTCGTCGACCTGACGGTGCGCGGCCCGGCCGCGGCCGACCTGCGCGGGATCGCGCTGACCGTCGGCGGCGTCATCGCCGTGATGTGCGCGCACCAGGGCATGCTCAGCTGGAACAGGTTCCGGACGTCGGCCGTGCACCCGGTGGACTGGATCAACTTCGTCGGCTCGACGCTCGGCGCGCTCGCGCTGCTCGTGTGGGCCGTCGCGGTCGGCGTCCTGCCCGACGACGCGCCGGGCTGGGCCGCCGAGGGCCACCTGGTGCGGGCCGCCGCCCTCGGGGTGCTGGCGGCGATGACGCTCGTCGTCACGGTGCTCGGCGGGCTGCGCGACGACCCGCGCGCGTGGCTGCTGCTGGTCGGCCTCGGGGCGATGGCCGTGGTCGAGCTGGTGCTGCTGCCGTGGCTCCCGGCCGACGGCGCGCCCGCCCTGCCGGTCGTCGTCAGCTGGACCGCGCTCACCCTGGTGACCGCCCGCGCGGGTGCGATCAAGCCGCCGCCGCTGCGCGGGCACTTCGCGTCGACGCTGGTGGTGACGACGTGCGCGATGGTCGCCATCGCCGCCAGCACCGCGGTCCTGGTGCTGGACAGCCTGCGCCCCGCGGGCACCCCGGCCGTGGCGCTGCTCGCCGCCGCCGGGGTCGCGGGCGGCTGCGCGCAGCTGCTCCGGACCGCGAGCGAGCTGGCCGCGCTGGCCGCCACCCGCAAGGAGGCCCGGACCGACCCGCTCACCGGCGTCGCCAACCGCCGGGCGATGCTGGAGGTCGCCGACCGGTTCGCCGCGGCGCGGACCGGGGCGGCGCTGCTGGTCATCGACCTCGACCGGTTCAAGGACGTCAACGACCGGTACGGCCACCCCGCGGGCGACGCCGTGATCCGGACGGTGAGCCGGCGGCTGCAGGCCCGGCTCGACGGGGGCGCGCTGCTCGCCCGGTTCGGCGGCGACGAGTTCGGCGTCGTGCTCGACCACGACGACGTCGAGCGCGCCACGGTGGTCGCGCACGCGCTGCACGAGGCCGTGCGCGAGCCGATCGACGTGACCGGCCGGGTGGTCCGCCTCGACGCGAGCATCGGCGTCGCGAGCACCGCGTTCGGCGACCACCACGACGGCGAGCTGGTCCGCTGGGCCGACACCGCCATGTACGCGGCCAAGCGCGCGGGCGGCGGGGTGCGGGTGTACGACGAGGCGGCCGACGCCCGGGACCGCGACGAGATCGCGCTGGCCGACGAGCTGCGCGCGCTGCTGTCCGCCCCCGACGGCGACGCGCGGCACGGCGTCCTGGAGCTGCACTACCAGCCGCAGCTCGACTGCGCGGACGACCGGGTCGTCGGCATGGAGGCGCTCGTCCGGTGGGCGCACCCGGACCGCGGGCTGCTCCCGCCGGGCGCGTTCATCGACCTCGCGGAGCAGACCGGGTCCATGTTCGCGCTGACCGAGCGGGTGCTGGCCCAGGCGACCCGGACGGCGGCGCGCTGGCAGGCCGAGGGCCGCGACCTGCCGGTGGCCGTCAACCTGTCGACGTCGTGCCTCGGGCACCCGGGGCTGCTGCCCTCGCTGGACGGCGCGCTCGCCGCCGCCGGCCTGCGCCCGGAGGGGCTGGTCGTCGAGATCACCGAGACGACGCTCATGCACGACCCGCGGCACGCCGTCGCCGTGACCCGCGCGATCGCGGACCGCGGCGTCGGGGTCGCGATCGACGACTACGGGTCGGGCTACTCCTCGCTGACCTACCTCAACGAGCTGCCCGCCGGCGAGCTCAAGCTCGACCGGTCGTTCACGATGCGGCTCACGTCGGACGACCGCACCCGCGCGATCGTCTCGGGGACGCTGGAGCTCGCGCACCACCTCGGCCTCCGGCTGATCGCGGAGGGCGTCGAGGACGCCGAGACCGCCGAGGCGCTGCGCGGCATGGGGTGCGACCGCACGCAGGGCTACCTGCACGGCCGGCCGATGCCGCTGGCCGACGCGGACGCGTGGCTGCGCGCCCGGGACGAGGTGGGGCGCTCGGCGGCGGTCGGCGCGTAGCGGCGCGCGCGGGCCGGGGCGCTCGCGCCAGTGGGGTCGCTCGAGGGCCCGGCTGGCCGGCGCGTCGCGCGCCCGGCGCCCCGCGAACTCCACCGATTCTCGCGAGGCCAACCGATGGATCGGGTGGCCTCGCGAGAATCAGGTGGGGATCAGGACCGGGCGGGTCAGCTCGCGCCCGCCCCCGCCCCGGCGCCCGCCGCGGCGCCCGCCGCGGCGCCCGCGCCCGCCGCGGCCGCCGCCTCCGGCGCCGCCAGCGGGAACAGCCGCGCCAGCACGTCCGCCAGCGTCACCACGCCGAGCGTGCGCCCGCCGTCGAGCACCAGCGCCAGGTGCTGCCGCTGCTCCCGCATCTGCGTGAGCGCGCCCGACACCGGCGCGTCGGCCTCCAGCCGCAGCACCGGCCGCGCCAGCGCGCCGACGGGCGCCTCGTCCGGGTGGGCGAGCGTGTCGCGCACGTGCACGACCCCGTCCAGCCGGTCGCCGGCGCCGACGAGCACCCGCAGGTGCCCCGAGCCCTTCGTCGCGGCCCGCACGTCCGCCATGGTGGCGTCCGGCGCGACCGCCGTGGGCGAGCCGCCGGCCCGCACCAGGTCCCGCACGGTCAGGGACTGCAGCTCCAGGGCCCCGGTCAGCTGCCGCGAGTAGGCCGCGTCCAGCGCACCCACGTTGGTCGAGTGCTCGACGAGGTGCCGCAGGTCGTCCGGGTTCTGCCCGGTGGCGACCTGGTCGGCCGGCTCGACGCCGACCCGCCGCAGGCACCAGTTCGCCGCCTCGTTCAGCACGCGGAGCAGCGGCCGGGTGAGCCACATGAACGCGCGCATCGGGGTGGCGAGCAGGATCGCGGACGTCTCGGGGTGCGCGATCGCCCACGACTTGGGCGCCATCTCGCCGACCACCAGGTGCAGGAAGGTGACGATGATGAGCGCCAGGACGAACCCGGCGACGTCCGCGAGCCAGAGCGCGACGCCCCAGCCCTCGAACAGCGGGGTCAGCCAGTGGTGCACCGCGGGCTTGGTCACGGCGCCGAGCGCCAGGGTGCACGCGGTGATGCCGAGCTGGGAACCGGCGAGCAGCACGGTGAGCTCGGTCGAGCTGCGCAGCGCGGCCCGGGCGGACCGGCTGCGCGGCGCGGCCTCCTCGAGGCGGTACCGCTTGGCGGCGAGCGCCGCGAACTCCACGGCGACGAAGAACGCCGACAGGGCGATCAGACCGACGGTCACGATCACCACGACGAGCGGGCTCATCGGTTCTCCTCCTGGTCGCGCTCGACGGCGTCGGCGCGCTCGTCCTCGGTGGGCGGCGGGTCGGCGGGCACGGTGACCCGCACCAGGGCCGGGACGTGCCGCTCGATCTCCAGCACGTCGACCCGCATCCACACGGGGTCCGGCTCGCCCGCGTGCGCGAGCTCGCCCGGGTCGTCCGGCAGCAGCACGACCACGCTGGTCCCGGCCGGGGGCAGCGAGCCGTGCGCGGCGATCACGAGGCCGCCGATGGTCTCCCAGTCGCCCGAGGGCAGGTCGCGCCCGACGGCCCGCTCCACCTCGTCGACGTGGACGTCGCCGGCCATGGTCCAGGCGCCGTCGTCCTCCGCGAGGGTCGGCGCGTGCACGCCGGTGTCGTGCTCGTCGGTGATCTCGCCGACCAGCTCCTCCGCCAGGTCCTCGAAGGTCAGCACGCCGGCGAAGCCGCCGTACTCGTCCAGCACGCACGCGAGCTGGTTGCGCCCGGCCGCGAGCTGCCGCAGCGCGTCGGGCAGCGCCATCGACGTGGGCATGAGCGCGGGCGTCCGCATGAGCCGCTCGACGGGCTCGCCGGGGTCGGTGGCGACCAGCACGTCCTGCAGGTGCACGACGCCCAGCACCTCGTCGTCCGCGGACAGCACCGGGTACCGGGAGTGCCCGCTGGCCATCTGCTCCCGCACGTCCGCGACGGTGGCGCCGGCGCGCACGACGTCGACCCGCGACCGCGGGATCATCGCGTGCTCCACGTCCTGCTCCGGGAAGTCCAGGATCCGGTCCAGCAGGACGGACAGCTCGCGCGGCAGGTCCCCGGACTCGGCGGACTCGGCGACGATGTGCTCGAGGTCGCGCGCGGTCGCGGAGTGCTCCACGTCGTGCACGGGCTCGATCCGCAGCAGCCGCAGCAGAGCGTTCGACGCGGAGTCGAACACCCGGATCAGCCAGCCGAACACGGTGAGGTACGCGGTCGTCGACCCGGCCAGCCGCACCGCGACCGGCTCGGGGCGGGCGATCGCGAGGTTCTTCGGGAACAGCTCGCCGAACAGCATCTGCACGAGCGTCGACAGCAGCAGCGCGAACACCGTGCCGACGGCCACGCCGACGGCCGTGGGCACGCCGACGCCACCCAGGGCCTCGCCGAGCGCGTCGCCGATCAGCGGCTCCGCCACGTACCCGACCAGCAGGCCGGTCACGGTGATGCCGAGCTGGGCGCCCGACAGCATGAACGAGGTGCGCCGGGTCACGGACAGCGCGCGGCGCGCCCCGGCGTCACCGTCGGCGGCGCGGGCGTTCAGACGCGACCGGTCGACGGCCATGTACGCGAACTCCTGCGCGACGAAGTACCCGGTCGCGGCGGTGATCGCCAGCACGACGAGCACGCCCAGGAGCAGGGACAGCACCCACATCAGATCTCACCCCCCGTCGCCGTCTCGCACGGGCGCAGGGGGTCGGTACTACTGTCGCCGTCCATCTCTCTCCAGGTCGGGGGCACGATCGACAGCCTCAACGCGCCGGGTGCCGTGCGGGTTCCCGCGTTCCGGGACCAATGTCCCGCGGCCGCGTCGGCGGGTCAGACCCAGTACCCCGACGACGCCGAGTAGGCCCCCTGGTACTGCCCGCGCCGCAGCCGGATGGCGTTCCGCTTCACGTCGTACGCCAGCAGCCGCCACTGCGGCACCGTCCAGCGCCGGGCGACGGAGGCGAGCGCCCGCGCGCGGTCGACGAGCGGCAGCGGGGCCACCAGCGGCTCGGCCATCATCCGGTAGGCCAGGTACCACTGCGGGAACGCCACCGGCCGGCGGAAGCCCGGGTCGTAGCTGCGCACCTGGACGATCGGGTCCGCGCCGACGGCCTTGCTGTTCTGGTTGTCGTGCCGCCGGCACCGGAACAGCGGCTCCGGCACCACGACCCACTCGGCCCGCAGCGCCGACCGGATGCCGAGCACGATGTCCCCGCCGAAGAACCGCGGGTGCCCGCCCATCGCCCGCAGCGCGTCGGTGCGGAGCACCCCGCCCCAGGCGATCGCCTGCCAGGACTGGCGGCGCAGCAGCTGGTCGACCCGCGCCGCGGGCGCCAGGCCGAGGTACTGCAGGTCCTCGTCGTCCATCGAGCCGACGACGTCGCCCGCGGCGTCCACGAGCGTCACCCGCGGGAACGCGATCTCGGCCTCGGGGTGCGCGAGCAGCGCCTCCCGGCAGCGGACCAGGTGCTGCGGCTCCACCACGTCGTCGGCGGCGTTCCAGAGGAACAGCGGCGCGCGGGCCAGGTCGAGCACCCGGTTGAAGTTCCACGGCACGCCCCGGTTCTGCTCGGAGCGCACGTACCGGAACCGCGGGTCGGCCTCGGCGAACGCGCGGGCGATCTTGCCGGTCTCGTCGGTCGAGCCGTTGTCGGAGACGATCACCTCGATGTCGCGCAGGTCCTGGTCCCGCAGGGCGGTCAGGGCCTCCTGGAGGTAGAGGTCGCCGTTGTAGACCGGCACGCCGACGCTGACCAGCGGCGCAGGGCGGTCGTCGGCCGGCCGCGCGGGCACGGCGTCCTCGGGCAGCTGCACGGGCGGGCCTCCTCTGACGCACCCGGGCCGACGGCGCTGCCTGCCCGACATGTGGCATTTGCCCGGGATGCTACGCCGGGTTCACCCGATTGCGCGCGCGATTCCTCACCCTTTCGTGCCGGCGCCGTCCTGCAGCCCCAGGTGCACGACCAGCAGCGCGATGTCGTCGTCGGGGGCGTCCCCCGCCGCGCCGCGCGCGAGCACCGCGTCCGCGAGGAACCCGGCGTCCAGCGTCGCCGCGCCGGTGGCCCGGGCCTGCGCCTCGGGCGCCAGCTCCGCGACGAGCTCGGCCAGGGCGTCGATCCCCTCCTGCAGGTGCGCCCCGCGCCGCTCCACCAGGCCGTCGGTGTAGAGCAGCACCGTCGAGCCGCGCGGGAGCTCCACCACCGAGTCCGTGCGGGCGTTGCCCGGCGACACCCCGAGCACGAGCTCCGGGCGCGGCGCGCGCAGCTCCCGCACGGTGCCGTCCGGGGCCACCAGCAGGGGCGGCAGGTGTCCCGCGTTGGTCCACCGGAACCGGGTCGTGCCCGCGGCGCGCTCCTCGGGGGTCTGCTCCAGGCGCCCCACGACCGCGGTCGCCATCGCGTCGACCTGCAGCGTGTCGAGCGCCGCGTCGAGGGCGCGCAGCACCTCCGCCGGGGTGCCGCCGGTGGTCGCCGCGATGCCGCGCAGCAGGGTGCGGACCTGGCTCATCACGGCCGCCGCGTGCCGGTCGTGGCCCATGACGTCGCCGATCACCACGACCGTCGACCCCTGCGGCTGCAGGAAGGCGTCGTACCAGTCGCCGCCGACCTGGGCGGCGCGGGCGGCCGGCACGTACCGGACGGCGACCTCCAGGTCGTCGGGCTGGGCGGGCGCGGACAGCAGCGCGCGCTGCAGGGTCTCGGCCATCCGGCGCTGGCCCTCGTACAGCCGGGCGTTGTCGAGCGCGAGCCCCGCCCGGTCGGCGACCTGCACCAGCAGCGCGAGGTCCTCGTCGGAGAGGTCGGGGTGCCCGTCGTCGAGGAACAGCGAGATCGCGCCGACCGTGCGGCCGCGCGCCCGCATCGGCAGGGCGTACCCGGTGCGCGGCGCCAGGGCGGCGAACACCTCCCGCGCCTCGCCGGTGAGCAGCGGCAGCACGGCCGCGGTCGCGTCCGTGATCACGACGGGCTCGCCCGAGCGCAGCGCGCGGTGCAGGAACGAGGTCGGCGACAGCGAGGCGAGCCGGAGCTGGGTGTAGCGCGCCACCGCCCGCCGGCGCGCGGGATCCGCGTGGTAGCCCGCGATGTCCCGGAGGTGCCGGCCCTCGTCCCACAGCGTCACCAGGGCCCAGGAGCCGAAGTGCCGCACCACGTGCCGCGCGAGCCGCCCGACGGCGTACTCGGTGTCGAGCGTCGCGCTCAGGTCCTCGCTGACGGTCGCGAGCAGCGCGAGCCGGCTCGTCGCCGCGTCGGCCTCGGCGAGCGCGGCGGTCCACCGCTCCTCGAGCCGGCGCCGCTCGGTGATGTCGTGGAAGTAGACGGACAGCCCGTCGGGACCCGGGTGCGCCCGCACCTCGTACCAGCCGTCGAGCGGCGGCGGGTAGTACGCCTCGAACGACCGCGCGGCCCCGGACTCGACCGCGCCGCGGTAGTGCTCCTCGAACGCCGAGCCGACCGACAGGGGGAACAGGTCCCAGATCACCCCGCCGAGGAGCTCACCCCGGGTGCGGCCCAGCACGCGCTCCGCCTCCGAGTTCACGTACGAGAACCGCCACGCGTCGTCGAGCAGGAAGAACGCGGTCTGCATCGTCTCGAGCACCCGCGCGATCCGGGCGTCGGCCTCGCGCTCGGTGGTCGTGTCGTAGGCCGCGCCGAGCACCCGGACCGCGGTGCCGTCCGGTCCCGGCAGCGCCATGCCCTTCGCCTTGACCCACCGGACGGCGCCGGACGGGTGCACCACGCGGTACTCGGCCGTGTACTGCGCGACCCGGTCGATCGCGTCCTGCAGCGCCGCCGCGACCCGCGCGCGGTCGTCGGGGTGCAGGCAGGCGTCGAACGCCTCGATGGTGCCGCCGAACGTCCCCGGCTCCAGGCCGAAGATCGCGTGCAGCTCGTCGTCCCAGGCGAGCGCGCCGGAGACGAGGTCCCAGTCGAAGCTGCCGACCTCCCCCGCGGTCACCGCGAGCTGCCAGCGCACCCGGTCGGCCTCGTACTCGACGGCGAGCGCCGACAGCTCGAGCTCCGCGACGGCCGAGGCGGCCAGGTCGGTGAGCACCAGGACGTCGTCCGTCGACCACGCCCGCACCTGGGCGTCGTACACGCACAGCGCGCCGACGACGTGACCGTCCTTGCCGACCAGCGGGACGCCCAGGTACGCGCGCACCCGCCCGTCGGCGACGACGTCCAGGTCGCGCAGCCGGTCGTCCGCGCGCGCGTCCGCGACCACCAGCGGCTCGCCGAGCGAGGCGGTCACCGCGCACACCTGGTCCTGCAGCGGGCTCCGCAGACCGGTCGCGCCGACGACGGGCCCGGCCTCCGGCGGGGCGGGCGTGCCGTCGCCGGCCGTCGGGACGTCGGCGAGCAGGGAGACCTGCGACGACGGGGCGGCGAGCAGGCGGGACGCGAGCTGGGCGAGGCGCTCCAGCGCGGGGTTGCCGACCGACGCCAGCAGCCGCTGCACGGCGGCCCGCGACGACGGCTCCGCCGGGCGCTCCTCGGGATGGTCGGGCACAGGTCCCTCCCTCTGTCGCGGCCTGGCTGCAGCATAGGCGAGCCGGGTGGTGCCGCAGGCGCGATCGGCGCCCGGCACGGCGACGGGGGCGGCGCGCCGTCGCCGACGCACCGCCCCCGTCGGCCGGCTCAGGACGACGCGAGCACGTGCGTCGGCGCGCCGCCGTCCGCCCGGTCGGTCGGCTCCCCCGGCGCGACACGGTCCCGGTCGTCGGCCATGAGGAACCGCGCCACCAGCGTCACGGCCAGGATGACGCCGGCCATCACCAGGTACGAGTGCGCGAAGCCGATCGCCGCGTACGAGGCGCCGAACACCGACGCGAAGATCGCGATGCCGATCTGCTTCGCGAAGTTGAAGCCCAGCATGTAGGCCGTCGCGGAGATCCGGACGTCGAACATCCGGGTGATGTACTTCATCACCGACACGAGCAGGAACGGCATCTCGATCGCGGCCAGCAGGCGCCAGGCGATCAGCAGCCACTCGTGCGTGAAGAGTGCGGAGCCCAGGACTCGCACGAGCAGGATCGCCGCGAACACCATGAGGCCCTTGCGGGCACCGATCTTGTTGACGATGAACGGCGCGGCGACCATGAACGCCGCCTCGGCGAAGATCTGCACCGCCACGACACGCGAGAACAGCACCTCCGGGTCGCCGCTGGCGACGAACGTGGCGAAGTAGTTCGGGAACTGCTGGTCGAACACGTCGTACAGCGCGGCGGTGCCGAACATCAGCACGACGAAGCCGAGGAAGTTCCGGTCGCGGAGCAGCGCGAGCACGGTCTCCTTCGAGACCTTCGTGCCGCCCGACCCGGCGTCTGCCTCGGCGCCGGCGGCCGCGGCCGCCCCGTCGCCCCGCGGCACCCGCGCGACGAACAGCAGCGTGCCCAGCACGATCGCCGACACCGAGCTGGCCCACCAGATGCTGTCCGGGTTCGCGGCCCAGATGAACCCGCCGACCAGCGCCGCGGTGCCGCCCGCGAGCGAGCCGAACAGCCGGGCGTGGCCGTACTCGTAGCCGTTGGCGCGGCTGGCCCGCTCGCTGAACGCCTCCACGACGCCGACGCCCGAGTTCAGGCACAGGCTGAGGAACACGCCCCCGACGACCGCGGCCAGGTACTCGTTCACGCCGATCAGCGGCTGGAACACGAACACGAAGAACGGGCCCGTGAACGCCGCGCACAGCACGACGAACGCGAACAGGTACTTCTTGAAGCCGAGCCGGTCCTGCAGGAACCCGTAGACGGGCTGCAGGGCGAGCGCCGTGATCGCGGAGACGGTGCTGACGACGCCGATGGCGCCGGTGCCCATGCCCTCGCGCGCCAGCCACAGCGGCAGGAACGTGAACGCGAGCTGCCAGATGGCGAAGTAGAAGAAGAACAGCCCGCCGTAGTTCCAGAACACGCCCCTGGAGAGCGACTCCAGGGCGCTCGGGCGCTGCTCGGCGGCGGGGGTGGTGCTGGTGGTCACTGCGGGTCTCCGGCGGGGCTGAGGACCTCGGTCGAGGTCGGGGTGGGGCGGGTGTCGGGCACGGGGGTGCCCCACAGCGGGTTGCCGTGGTCGTCGAACGGCAGGACCTGGGCGCGGGCGTGCCGGTTGGGGTCCTGCAGCGGGTCGCCGACGATCTCGGTATAGGTGCGGGCGTGGTAGACCAGCACCGGCGTGCCGTCGGGCAGCTCGGTGAACGAGTTGTGCCCCGGCCCGTACTGGCCCGCCGCCGGGTCCGAGACGAACACCGGGGCGGGGCTCTTGGTCCACGACGCCGGGTCCAGCAGGTCCGACCCGAGGTCCGCGGTCAGCACGCCCATCGCGTAGTCGATGCCGGTCGCCGCGCCGGAGTACGTGAGGAACACCCGGCCCCCGCGGACCAGGACCGAGGGGCCCTCGTTGACCCAGAACCCCTTGACCTCCCAGTCGAACTCCGGGCGGGACAGCTCCACGGCCGGCCCGGCCAGGGTCCAGGGGTTCGCCATCGGCGCGATGTACAGGTTGGAGTGCCCGCGCACGTCGAACGCCTGCTGCGCCCAGATCAGGTACTGCGTCCCGTCGATCACCGCGGACGTGGCGTCCAGGGCGAACGACTCCCACCCCGTGTCGACCTGCCCCCGCTCGACCCACTCGCCCTCGAACGGGTCGGCGGCCGTGTTCTCCAGCACGTACACCCGGTGGTTGAACGTCTCGGCGGTCCCGGGCACGTCGACCGTGCCGTGGTCGTCCGGCGCCGCCGCGTAGTACACGTACCAGGCGCCCCCGACCCGGTGGATCTCCGGCGCCCAGATCAGGTGCGACTGCGGACCGGACGCGTGCCGGGTCCAGATCGTCACCTCCTCGGCCGCCTGCAGGTCCTCCAGCCGCTCCGCACGCCGCAGCACGATCCGGTCGTACAACGGGTGCGACCCCGTGAAGTAGTACTGCCCCTCGTGCCGCAGCACGCACGGGTCCGCCCGCTGCAGCACGATCGGGTTCACGCCCACGCCGGCGCCGACGTCCGTCACTGTCGTCTCCTCGTCGAGAGCGCCGGGCTCGTTCCCGGCGGACTTCTCCATCGTTGTATGTTAACGCTCACACAGGCTACGCCCCGCTGTCCAGCCGACGGCCGGGACGCTCGTCCCGGCGCGTCCCGGACCCGGGCACCGCCCGCCGGTAGCCTGTCCGGCGCACCGTCCGCCGACCACCCGGAGCCCCGCATGCCCGCGCCCGACCCCGCCCCGCGCCCGGCACCCGCCGCCGGCGGCGCCCGGTTCACCCCGGGCGCCCGCGACTCGCGGATCCCGCCGCGGTGGCTCCCCCGCGCGCTCGCCATGGCCGTGGCCGCCGCGTTCGCGGGCATCCTCATCTGGCGCGCCGCCTCGATGCTCGGCAACGTCATCACGATCATCGTGATCTCGTGGTTCGTCGCCCTGGCGATGGAGCCGATGATCCTCTGGCTCGGCCGGCACGGCGTGAAGCGCCCGCTCGCCACCGGCATCACGATGATCGGCGCGCTGGTGCTCGGCATCGCGGTGCTCGGCCTGCTGGGCGGGCTGTTCGTCAACCAGCTCGTCGACCTCGTGCAGTCGATCCCGGGCTACTACGCGGACCTGCGCGAGATGGCGGCCGACCGGTTCGACGTCCACCTCCCCCGCACCGACGAGCTGCTCAGCAACGCCGGCGACTACGTCGGCAGCATCGCGCCGGGCGTCATCGGCGTCGGCACCTCGATCGCCGGCGGGCTGTTCACCGCCACCGCCGTGCTGCTGGTCGTCTACTACATGGCGAGCGCCGGCCCGAAGTTCCGCGCGGCCGTCTGCCGCTACCTCGCCCCGCACCGGCAGCGCGAGGTGCTGCGGCTCTGGGAGGTGTCGCAGGACAAGGTCGCCGGGTTCATCAACTCCCGGCTCGTGCTCGCCGCCATCTCCACGGTCGCGACCTGGGCCTTCCTGGCGCTCATCCAGATCCCGTACGCGCTGCCGCTCGCCGTGTTCACCGGCCTGGTCTCGCAGTTCATCCCGACCGTCGGCACCTACATCGGCGGCGCGCTGCCGGTGCTCGTCGCGCTGACCGTGTCGCCCCTGCGGGCCCTGGCGGTCCTGGCGTTCATCATCGGGTACCAGCAGATCGAGAATCTGGTGCTCACCCCCAAGGTGTCCCAGCGGTCGCTCGCGCTGAACCCGGCCGTCGCGTTCCTGTCGGTGATCGCCGCCGGGGCCGTGTTCGGGGCGCTCGGGGCGTTCCTCGCGCTGCCGGTCGTCGCGACCATCCAGGCCGTGCTGTCGACGTACCTGCGCCGGCACGAGCTCGTCGACCCGTCGCTGCTCCAGGAGGAGAACGTCGGCCGGCGCAAGGAGGGGGACCGCGCGGACGCCGACGTCCCCGGCGAGGGCGAGCTGCGTCCCCCGGTCGCGTCCCCCGGCGACCCGGCCTAGCGTCGGGCGCACCGGCGCCGCGAGGGCGTCGGACCCGACCCGAGGAGGACGCGTGACCGACTCGACCGACGACTGGATCCCGGACACCCCCGGCGAGGACCCCGACGCACCGGACGCCGAGCCCGAGCGGGACCTCGGCGGCGTGGACCGCGGCGACGACGTGGCGCAGGACCTGGAGGAGAACCTCGAGGACGGCGCGCTGACGGCGAGCCCGGACCCCCTCGACCCCCCGGACTGAGCGTCCCTCGCCTTGCGGACCCGCACGACCCGCACGAGCCTGCGAGTGGATCCTTCCGCACCAACACGCCGGCGCGTGTCGGTGCGGAAGGATCCATTCGTGCGTCAGCGGCCCGGGCCCTCAGGCGTAGAAGACGTCCTCGACCGCCTGGCGGGAGCGGCGCGACGCCCGCAGCCACGCGTCCTCCAGGTCCTGGCCCGAGCCGGACGGGTAGCCCAGCACCGCGGCCAGCCCGGTCAGCACCTGGCGGTCGTGCGGCAGGACGTCCGCGGTGCCCCCGGTCCGGCCGGTCCACAGCACCAGCGCGTCCCGGAGCCGCGACGCCAGGTCCCAGGCCTCGGCCAGCACCGCCGCGTCGTCCTCGGACACCAGCCCGGCGTCCCGGGCCGCGGCCAGCGCGTCGAGCGTCGACGTCGTGCGCAGGCCGGGCACCTCGTGCGCGTGCCGGAGCTGCAGCAGCTGCGCGGTCCACTCGACGTCGGCGATGCCGCCGCGCCCGAGCTTGAGGTGCCGCGTCGGGTCGACGCCGCGCGGCAGCCGCTCCGACTCCACCCGGGCCTTGATCCGCCGCACCTCGCGCACGCCCGCGGCGTCCAGCCCGCCCGCGGGGTACCGCAGGGGGTCCGCCAGCGCGACGAACCGCTCCCCCAGCGCCGCGTCCCCCGCCACCGGCCGGGCCCGGAGCAGCGCCTGGCTCTCCCAGACCAGCGACCAGCGGGCGTAGTACTCGGCGTACGCGTCGAACGAGCGCACCAGCGGGCCGTTGCGGCCCTCCGGGCGCAGGTCGGCGTCCACCTCCAGGGCGGGCTCCGGGCCGACCGCGCCGAGCAGCGCGCGCAGCCGGGTGGCGACACCGGTGGCGAACTCCTGCGCCAGCACGCCGTCGACCGCGCCGTCCGCCCCGCGCACCGGGTCGTGCACGAACAGCACGTCGGCGTCCGACGTGTAGCCCATCTCGCGTCCGCCGAGCCGCCCCATCGCGACGACCAGCAGGTCCGTCGGGTCGGCGGCCAGCCCGCGGGCCGCGCGCTCCTCCCACGCCGCCACCCGCAGCGCGCCCGCCAGCAGCACGTCGGCGGTCGCGGTCAGGCTGCGGGACGCCCGGGTGCCCGTCACGACGCCGAGCACGTCGGCGACCGCGGTGCGCGCGAGCTCCCGGCGGCGCAGCGCGCGCAGGGCGGTCGCCGCGGGCACGGGCTCGGTGGCCCGGGTGAGGATCGCGTCCGCCTCGGCGGCGAGCCGGTCCTGGCTGCGCGGCTCCAGCTCGGCGTCGTCGTCCAGCCACGCCACCGACTCGGGCGACCGGGCGAGCGCGTCCGCGACGTACCGGGACGTCGACAGCGCGCGGGCCAGCCGCTCGGCGGCGGTGCCGGAGTCCCGGAGCATCTTGAGGTACCAGTGCGTGCCGCCGAGCGTCTCGGACAGCCGGCGGAACGCGAGCAGCCCACCGTCGGGGTCGGGCCCGTCCGCGAACCAGCCGATCATCACCGGCAGCAGCTGCCGCTGGATCGCCGACCGCCGGGTGACGCCCTCGGTCAGCGCCGCGATGTGCCGGACGGCGCCGGCCGGGTCGCGGTAGCCGACCGCCGCGAGCCGCTCCCGCGCGGCCTCGGGCGCGAGGCTGACCTCCTCGGTGGACAGCTGCGCGGTCGCCGGCAGCAGCGGCCGGTAGAACAGCGCCTCGTGCAGGTCGCGCACCTCGCGCCGCACCTGCCGCCAGCGCTCGAGCAGCCCCTCGGCGCCCTCGGCGCGCATGCCGAGCGACCGGGCGAGCCGGCGCAGGTCGGCCTCGGCCGTCGGCATGAGATGGGTGCGACGCAGCCGGTGCAGCTGGATCCGGTGCTCGATCGCCCGCAGGAACCGGTAGCAGACCGCGAGCTGCCCGGCGTGCTCGCGCCCGACGTACCCGGCGGCCGACAGCGCGGCCAGGGCGGTCAGCGTGTTGCCGCTGCGGATCTCCGGGTCGGCGCGGCCGTGCACGAGCTGCAGCAGCTGGACGGTGAACTCCACGTCGCGCAGCCCGCCGACCCCGAGCTTGATCTGCCGCTCGGCCTCCGCGGCGGGCACGTTCCGCTCGACCCGGCGGCGCATGGCCTGCGAGTCGGCGACGAAGTTCTCCCGGCGGACCGCCTGCCACACCATCGGGTTGGTCGCCTCGACGTACGCGCGGCCGAGCTCCGGGTCGCCGGCGAGCGGCCGGGCCTTGAGCAGCGCCTGGAACTCCCAGGTCTTCGCCCAGCGCTCGTAGTACGACCGGTGCGAGTCGAGCGTGCGGACCAGCGGGCCGTCCTTGCCCTCCGGGCGCAGCGCGGCGTCGACCGGCCACAGCGCCGGCTCGCCGGACGGCGCGGCGCACGCCCGGGCCAGCGCGGTCGCGAGCCGGGTCCCGGCGGCCAGCGCCTCCGCCTCGTCGGCCCCCTCGACCGGCTCGGCGACGTAGACCACGTCCACGTCGCTCACGTAGTTGAGCTCGCGGCCGCCGGTCTTGCCCATGCCGATGACGGCGAGCCGCACCGAGGCGCCGTGGTCGTCGAGCTCGGCGCGGGCCAGCGCCAGCGAGGCCTCCAGCGCCGCGGCGGCCAGATCGGCGAGCGCGGCGGCGACGCCCGGCAGCCGGGTCAGCGGCTCGCCGGACGTGAGGTCGGTGGCGGCGATCCGCAGCAGCCGGCGCCGGTACGCGCGGCGCATGGCGTCGACGCCGTCGGGCCCGGTCACGCCCGCCACCGCGACCGCCGCCCCGGGGTCCGCGCCGACCGCCGCCAGCAGCTCCGCGCGCACCTCCCCGACCGGCACGCCGGTGCCCGGGGCGTCGTCCAGCACGACGTCCAGGTGCTCGGGGTGCGCGCTCAGGTCGTCGCCCAGCGCGACGGACGCCCCGACGACGGCGAGCAGCCGGTCCCGCGCCGGGCTGTCCTCGGCCAGCGCCGCGGCCAGCCGGTCGCGGCGCTCGGCGTCGGGCTCCACGGCGCCGGCGATCTTCGCGAGCGACAGCAGCGCCTGGTCGGGGTCGGCGGACTCGGCGAGCGCGGGGACGAGCGCCTCGGACGCGAGCGGCGCGGCGCCCGGAAGGCCGTCGGGGCCGGGTGCGGCGCGCGGCGCCTCCTCGTCCGGGACGGCGTCCGCGCCGCCCACCAGCCGCAGCAGCGCGGCGTCGGCCAGCAGCCGCTCCGCGCGCGCGACGTCCGCGAACCCCGCGCGGGTCAGCCGACCCGCGAGCGTGCTGCCCCGACCGACCGACGTGCTGCTCACGCCCCCACGCTACCGACCGCCGCGCGACCTGCGCCTCCGCATCCGGAAACGCCGAGATGGCAACTCTCGGCTGCGTCACCGCGGGGGCGCACAGCCGGGAGTTGCCATCTCGGCGAGATCAGCACCCGGGTCAGAGCATCGGGAGGAAGCGGCGCAGCTCGTAGGGCGTGACCTGCGAGCGGTACTCCTCCCACTCGCGCTTCTTGTTCTTCAGCACGAAGTCGAAGACGTGCTCGCCCAGCGTCTCGGCGACCAGCTCGGACCGCTCCATGACGGCGATGGCGTTCTCCAGCGTGGCCGGCAGCGGCTCGATGCCCAGCGCGCGGCGCTCGGCGTCGGTCAGCTCCCACACGTCGTCGTCGGCGCCCTCGGGCAGCTCGTAGCCCTCCTCGACGCCCTTGAGGCCCGCGGCCAGCAGCACCGCGAACGCCAGGTACGGGTTGGTGGCCGAGTCGACCGCGCGGTACTCGATGCGCGCCGAGTTGGACTTGCCCGGCTTGTACATCGGCACCCGGACCAGCGCGGACCGGTTGTTGTGGCCCCAGCAGATGTACGACGGCGCCTCGGCGCCGCCCCACAGCCGCTTGTACGAGTTCGTGAACTGGTTGGTCACCGCGGTGATCTCGGCGGCGTGCTTGAGCAGGCCCGCGATGAACGACCGCGCCGTCTTCGACAGCTCCAGGTGGCCGCCCGGCTCGTGGAACGCGTTCCGGTCGCCCTCGAACAGCGACAGGTGGGTGTGCATGCCCGAGCCCGGCTGGTCGGCCAGCGGCTTCGGCATGAAGGACGCGAACACGCCCTGCTCCAGCGCGACCTCCTTGACCACGGTGCGGAACGTCATGATGTTGTCCGCGGTGGTCAGGGCGTCGGCGTACCGCAGGTCGATCTCGTTCTGGCCCGGGCCGGCCTCGTGGTGGGAGAACTCCACCGAGATGCCCATGGACTCCAGCATCGTGATCGCGGCGCGCCGGAAGTCGTGCGCGGTGCCGCGCGGCACGTGGTCGAAGTAGCCGCCCTGGTCCACGGGGACCAGCGGCTGCGTCGGGTCGGCCGGGGCGTCGAACAGGTAGAACTCGACCTCGGGGTGCGTGTAGAAGGTGAAGCCCTTCTCGCTCGCCCGGGCCAGCGCGCGCTTGAGCACGTTGCGGCTGTCCGCCAGCGACGGCTCGCCCTCGGGGGTGAGGATGTCGCAGAACATGCGCGCGGTGCCGTGCCGCTCCCCGCGCCAGGGCAGCACCTGGAACGTCGTCGGGTCGGGCTTGGCGATCATGTCCGCCTCGTACACCCGGGTCAGGCCCTCGATCGAGGAGCCGTCGAACCCGATGCCCTCCGAGAAGGCCGCCTCGAGCTCGGCCGGCGCGACGGCGACGGACTTCAGCGTCCCCAGCACGTCGGTGAACCAGAGCCGGATGAAACGGATGTCGCGCTCCTCCACGGTGCGGAGGACGAACTCCTGCTGCCTGTCCATGGGGGACATCCTGCCTGATCCGTGTGTCCGCGAGGTGACGCACGCGCCGGGCCTCGTCGCGCCGGGCCCCTCCCGGCCGGAATAGGCTCACCGGTATGCCTGACCAGACCGGAGTCCGCGTCGCCCTCGCCCAGATCGACACCTGCGTGGGCGACCTCGCCGGCAACGCCGACGCCGTCCTCACGTGGGCCCGGAAGGCCGCCGAGGCCGGCGCCGACGTGGTCGCGTTCCCCGAGATGACGATCACCGGCTACCCCATCGAGGACCTGGCGCTGCGCGCCTCGTTCCGCCGCGGTGCCGAGCGCGCGCTCGCCGACCTGGCGCGGGCGCTGGACGACGCCGGCCTGGGTGACCTGACCGTCGTCGTCGGCACCGTCGGCGAGCGGACGCAGCGCGAGCACGACGACGCCCCGGCCCGCCCCACGAACCAGGCGGTCGTGCTGCAGCGCGGCTCGGTGCACCAGCGGTACGACAAGCACCACCTGCCGAACTACGGCGTCTTCGACGAGTTCCGCATCTTCACGCCCGGCGGCGAGCCGACGGTGGTCGAGGTGGCCGGGCGCCGCATCGGGCTGCTGATCTGCGAGGACATCTGGCAGGACGGCCCGGTCGCCGAGCTGTCCGACGACGACATCGACCTGCTGCTCGTCATCAACGGCTCGCCGTTCGAGGAGGGCAAGGGGCACATCCGCACCGACCTGGCCGCGCGCCGCGCCGCCGAGGTCGCCGCGCCGCTCGCCTACGTGAACATGGTCGGCGGCCAGGACGACCTGGTGTTCGACGGCGGCTCGTTCGTCATCGGGCCGGACGGCACGCTGCTGGCGTCGGCGCCGCAGTTCGTCGAGCACCTGCTGGTTTGGGACCTGCCGGCCCGCGGGGCGGCCCTCGAGCGCGGCACGACCGCCCAGCCGCTCGACCCGGACGAGGAGATCTACCGCGCGCTCGTCACCGGCCTGGCCGGCTACGTCCGGAAGAACGGCTTCCGGTCCGTCGTGCTCGGCATGTCCGGCGGCATCGACTCCGCGCTGGTGGCCGCGATCGCGGCGGACGCGATCGGCGGCGACAAGGTCGTCGGCGTCTCGATGCCGTCGCGCTGGTCGTCGGACCACTCCAAGGACGACGCGGCCGACCTGGCGAAGCGCGTCGGCGCCGACTACCGGGTGCAGGCGATCAAGCCCATGGTCGACGCGTTCGAGGGCGAGATGGCGCTCGACGGTGTCGCCGCGGAGAATCTGCAGGCCCGGGTGCGCGGCGTGATCCTCATGGCGCTGTCCAACGCCGAGGGCCACCTGGTGCTCGCGACCGGCAACAAGACCGAGCTCGCGGTCGGCTACTCGACCATCTACGGCGACGCCGTCGGCGGGTACGCCCCGCTCAAGGACGTCGACAAGTCCCGGGTGTGGGCGCTCGCACGCTGGCGGAACAACCACGCCCTCGACGCCGGCCAGCTCCCGCCGATCCCGGAGAACTCGATCACCAAGCCGCCGTCGGCCGAGCTCCGCCCGGGCCAGGTCGACCAGGACTCCCTGCCGCCGTACGACCTGCTGGACCAGGTGCTGGACGCCTACGTCGAGCACGCCGAGGGCCGTGCCGAGCTACTGGCCCGCGGCTTCGACCCGGAGATCGTCGACCGGGTGCTGCAGCTCGTCGACCGCGCCGAGTGGAAGCGGCGGCAGTACCCGCTCGGCCCCAAGGTCACGGCGCTGGCGTTCGGCCGGGACCGTAGGCTGCCGATCACCACGCGCTGGCGCGAGCCCGTGGACACCGCCGCCTCGGCGGGGACCACCGCGCGCGCGACCGGCACGACCACCGACACCGTGGAGCAGCACTGATGTCCGAGCAGCCGACCCCGGCAGCCACCCCCGCACCCGCGCCGCGGCGCGTCCGCGTGCACCACCTCGCCGAGGCGAAAGCCCGCGGCGAGAAGCTCACGATGCTCACCGCCTACGACTTCGCGACGGCGCGCATCTTCGACGACGCGGGCATCGACCTGCTGCTCGTCGGCGACTCGATCGGCAACACGATGCTCGGCCACACGTCGCCGATCCCGGTGACGGTGGACGAGATGATCCCGCCGACCCGCGCCGTCGTGCGCGCCGCCCGGCGCGCGCTCGTCGTCGCGGACCTGCCGTTCGGCTCCTACGAGACCGGCCCGGCGCAGGCCCTCGCCACCGCGGTGCGGTACCTCAAGGAGGCCGGCGCGCACGCCGTGAAGTTCGAGGGCGGCGTGCGGGTGGCCCCGCAGATCCGCGCGCTCACGGACGCCGGCATCCCGGTCGTCGGGCACCTGGGCTTCACCCCGCAGTCGGAGAACACCCTCGGCGGCCACCGGGTGCAGGGCCGCGGCGACGAGGCGGCCGAGCGGCTCGCCGAGGACGCCCTGGCCGTGCAGGAGGCGGGCGCGGTCGCGGTCGTGCTCGAGATGGTGCCGGCGCCGGTCGCCGCGCGCGTCACCGAGATCCTGCGCATCCCGACGATCGGCATCGGCGCGGGCGCCGAGTGCGACGGCCAGGTGCTGGTCTGGACCGACATGGCCGGCATGGGCGAGTGGTCGCCGCGGTTCGCCAAGTCGTTCGCCCCGGTCGGGCAGCTGCTGGGCGAGGCCGCCCGGGCGTACGCCGCCGAGGTGCGCGGCGGGCAGTGGCCCGACGCCGAGCACTCGTTCCTCAGCTGACCGGCTCGGGCGCGACCGCGGGCGGTCCCGACGGCGGTCGTCGGGGCGGCGATCGTCCGGGCGGCGGTGACCCGCGCGGCCGCCTCCGGCGGAGCTCGGCGGTCCGCGCGGTGCTGGCGGCCGGGGTCCTGCTGCTCGCGGCCGCGGCCGTCGTCGTGCTGCTCGCCCCCGACCGGCTCGGCCTGGCGGACCGGACTCCCGTCGCCCAGCTCGTCGCGCTGCGCGGGCTCGTCGCGTGCCTGCTGGTCGGCGGGGCCGTGCTGCTGGTCGGGGCCGTCGCGGGCTGGCGGCAGGTCGCCGGGCGCGCGGGGGTGCGCCGGCCCGGCTGGCGGCTTCCCCTGGCCCTGGCAGGCGTCCTGGTGCTGGGCGCCGCCGCGCAGGCGGCCGTAGTCGTCGGTCGCGGCGTCGACGGCTCGGGCGCGGGTCCGGCCGCCGACGGCGAGCTGGTCGTGCTGTCGTTCAACACCTTCGGCGTCGTCGACGCCGACGACCTGACCGCCCTGGTCGAGCAGCAGGACGCCGACCTGGTCGTCCTGGCCGAGACGTCCGCCTCGACCGCCCGCGCCGTGGCCCGCGCGCTGACCGACGCCGGCCGCCCGACCACCGCCCTCGCCGCCGACTCGGAGAGCACCCGCGTCGACGGCGTCGCGCTCCTGGTCCGGGACAGCCTGGGCGGCTACACGCACACGTCCGCGGGCCTGCCCGCCACCGAGCTGGGCACCTTCGCCGCGGTGCGCGCCGGCGAGGCGCCCGCCGCGGACGCCGGGGCCGAGGCGGTCGGGCGCCCCGCGACGGCACCCGCGCCGGACGTCGTGGTCGCGGCCCACACCCGCGCACCCTCGGCGGAGTCGTCGATGCCGGACTGGCGCGCGCACGCGGCCGGGATCGCCGAGGTCTGCCGGAGCACGCCCGGCGCGATCGTCGCCGGCGACCTCAACGCCACCCTCGACCACCCCGGCCTGGACGACCTGGGCCCGTGCGTCGACGCGGCCGCCGAGGTCGGCGCGGCCGGCCTGGGGACGTGGCCCGCGGACGTGCCCCGCGTGCTGGCGGCGCCGATCGACCACGTCCTCGTCGACGGGCGGGCGTGGCGGGTGACGGCGTTCGGCGTGCTGGACCGGGTCGGCGCGAGCGACCACCGGCCGGTCGTCGCGCACCTCGCCCGCCGCTGACCCACGCCGCCCGCGCGCCGTCGGTCCCCCTGCGCGCGCCGTCGGTGCCCCTGGGCGCTCCCCCGCCGCGCAGCGTCGTCCCGCACCGTCCCGCGTCGCGCGTGCTGCACCCGGTCGGCCCCCGGGCCCCCTACGCTCGTCGCATGCGCCGCGACTCCGCCGTCCAGCAGCCGGCCGCGGCGCGCTCCACGACCCCGTCGGGGTCCTCCGCCCCGCGCTCGTCGGCACCCCGGTCGTCGTCCCCGCGCGGCCCTCGCCCGCCGGCCCGGCAGCCCCGGCTGCGCCTGACCCGGCGCGGCGTGGTGGTCCTCGGGGTCGCGGCGGCCGTCGTCGTCGCCCTGGTCGTGACGCTCGTCGTCGCCGTCGTCCGGCTCCTGGGCGGACCGGCGCCCGCCGCCGAGCCCGACCCGGTGCCGGTCGCCGTCGTCGACGCCTCGTGCGTCCCCGACGCGTCGACGTCGCAGAACTGCTGGCCCGCGTTCGACGACGGCGCCGACCCGCAGCTCGAGATCTCGCCGTGGGTCACCGGCCGGCTCCGCGGCGGCGACGTCCGGTTCGTGCTCGAGCACGTGGCGGCGCGGTTCGACGCCGAGGTCGAGCCGGTGGACCCCGCGAGCTCGTGGGGCTGGGGCTACCGGACCGTGCGCGGCGAGGAGGACGAGGCCGGCGACGGGCTGTCGAACCACGCCTCGGGCACGTCGATCGACCTCAACGCGACCGAGCACCCGCTCGGCGCCCGGGACACGTTCGACGACGACCAGGTCGCGGCGATCCGCGCGATCCTCGCCGAGGTGCACCCGGCGGTCGCGTGGGGCGGCGACTTCGCCGGCCGGCGCGACGAGATGCACTTCGAGATCGTCGGCTCCCCCGAGGTCGTCGCCGAGGTGGCCGCCCGCCTGCGCGGCGAGGCGCCGGCAGGCTGACCGCCCCGGGCCCGGCCGGGGTCGACCGGGCCCGCGGCTCAGCGGTCCCGGCGGTCCTCCTCGTCCCACGCCTCGGTGCGCGAGCGGGCCTTCTCCAGCGCGTGCTGCGCCTCCTCGCGCGTCGGGTACGGGCCCAGCAGGTGCGACCAGGTCGACTGCTTGCCCTGCTCGACCTGCCCGGTCTCGGTGTTGTAGTAGAACTCGTCGGCCACGGGTCCGTCCTCCTCGTCCTGGGCCGTCCGGCTCACCCGGCACGACCGCTTCTTCGTAGACTGCCAGGCATGACGTCCGTGCACGCGCCGAGGCCGGCGCTGGTCCCGGGCACCGTGAGCCCCCGGCGACCGGTCCCCGCCTCGATCCCCCGCCCCGAGTACGTCGACCGGCCCGCGCCGACCCCCTACACCGGCAGCGACGTCGTCGCCCCCGAGGTCGTCGAGCGCATCCGGGTGTCCGCGCGGATCGCCGCTCAGGCGCTGCAGGAGGTCGGCCGGCACGTCGCACCCGGGGTCACGACCGACGAGCTCGACCGCATCGGCCACGAGTTCCTGCTCGACCACCACGCGTACCCGTCGACGCTCGGCTACCGCGGCTTCCCCAAGTCGGTCTGCACCTCGGTGAACGAGGTCGTCTGCCACGGCATCCCCGACTCGACCGTCCTGGAGGACGGCGACATCGTGAACCTCGACATCACGGCGTACGTCGACGGCGTGCACGGCGACAACAACGCCACGTTCCTGTGCGGGGACGTCGACGAGGAGTCCCGGCTGCTCGTCGAGCGGACCGAGGAGGCGCTGGCGCGCGCGATCAAGGCCGTCCGCCCGGGCCGCGAGGTCAACGTCATCGGCCGGGTCATCGAGAAGTACGCCGCGCGGTTCGGCTACGGCGTCGTGCGCGACTACACCGGCCACGGCGTCGGCGAGGCGTTCCACACCGGGCTCGTCATCCCGCACTACGACGCGGCCCCGATGTACGACCGGGTCATCGAGCCCGGGATGGTGTTCACGATCGAGCCGATGCTCAACCTGGGCACCGCCGACTGGACGACGTGGGACGACGGGTGGACCGTGGTCACCGCGGACCTGCGCCGCAGCGCGCAGTTCGAGCACACCCTGCTGGTCACCGACACCGGAGCGGAGATCCTCACACTCCCATGAGCAACCACCACGGCAAGAACGCGACGACGGCGTTCGGCATCGACATCGGCGGGTCCGGCATCAAGGGCGCGCCGGTCGACCTGGCCACGGGCGAGTTCGCCGCCGACCGCGTCCGCATCCCCACCCCCCAGCCCGCCACCCCCGCCGCGGTCGCGGAGACGGTCGTCGAGCTGGTCAAGCGGTTCGACCTGCCCGAGGACGCCGCCATCGGCGTGACGTTCCCGGCGGTCGTCCAGCACGGCGTCGCCCGGTCCGCGGCGAACGTCGACGGCTCCTGGATCGGCACCAACATCGAGCACGTCCTCGGCGACGCGCTCGGCCGGCCGGTCCTCGCGGTCAACGACGCCGACGCCGCCGGCTACGCCGAGACCCTGTACGGCGCTGCCCGGTCGACCTCGGGCGTCACGTTCATCTGCACGCTCGGCACCGGCATCGGCACCGCCATCGTCGCCGACGGGGTCCTGGTGCCGAACCTCGAGCTGGGGCACCTGGAGATCGACGGCCACGACGCCGAGTCGCGCGCCGCCGACTCCGCGCGCGAGCGCGACGACCTCGACTTCCCGCAGTGGGCCGAGCGGCTCCAGCGGTACTTCGGCGTCATCGAGGACCTGTTCTGGCCGGACCTCATCGTCGTCGGCGGCGGCGTGTCGAAGCACCACGAGAAGTTCCTCCCGCTGCTGCACCTGCGCGCGCCGATCGTGCCGGCGCAGCTGCGGAACGCGGCCGGCATCGTCGGCGCCGCCGCGCTCGCCGCGCGGGCCGGCACCCCCGTCGCGGGGGTCAAGGGCGACTGACGACCGGGCCCGGCACGCGGTCCGCCGCGCGCCGGGCCCGATCCGCCGCCCCGGGGGTCTGGTGCGGCGGCCCGCGGCGACCTACCGTCGCGCCATGGGACTCGCCGTGGCGCAGCTGTGCGTCGACTCGCACGACCCCTCGTCGCTCGCCCGCTGGTGGGCCGACGTGCTGGGCTGGCGCGTCGTCGAGGAGGACGACGACGAGGTCGACCTGGAGCCGCCGCCCGGGGTCTCCGCGTCGCCGTGGCTGTTCCTGCGGGTGCCCGACGCCAAGCGCGTGAAGAACCGGCTGCACGTCGACGTGCGGCCGCCGGACGGCTCCGACCAGGCCACCGAGCTCGAGCGGCTGCTCGCGCTCGGCGCGGTGCGGGTCGACATCGGGCAGGGCCCGGACGCCACCTGGCACGTGCTCGCCGACCCGGAGGGCAACGAGTTCTGCCTGCTGCGCTCGACGCCGTCCGAGCTCGCGGCGCTGCTCGCCGCGGAGGCGGGCGGGTCCGCGGAGGCCCCCGCACCCTGACCTGGGCGTTCGCCGTCCGCCGATCGGGTCCTTCCGGATGCGCGGGCGCACGGCCGGGCTTAGCGTCGGATCACGACGGACCGGTCCGAAGAAGGAGGACACATGGGACTCGACGACAAGATCGCGAATGCCGCTGAGAAGGCCGCGGGCAAGGTCAAGGAGGCCACCGGGCGCGCCTCGGACGACGAGCGCCTCGAGGCCGAGGGCCGCGCCGACCAGTCGAAGGCGGACATCAAGGGCGCCGGCGAGAAGGTCAAGGACGCGTTCAAGCACTGAGCCGGCGCATCGGCTCGCGCGCCCCGTCCCGGGCACCCGGGGCGGGGCGCGCTGCTGCGTGGGGACGGGCGCTGCTACGCGGGCGGCCGCCCGGGCCGGACGGGCGCGCGGAACCGCGCGCCGCCGCCGCGGGTGGCGACGGGTTCCCACTCCCCCGCCCGCGCGAGCCCGACGACGTCGAGGTGCACCTGCGCGATGTCGGCGAGCGGCAGCGGGAAGTCCGGCGACGTGGTGCGGCTCTCCGCGAGGGGGACGCCGCCGTCGTCCAGCAGCGTGAGCGTCCAGGTCAGCGCGTCGGTGCCCGCGGGCACCGGCGAGTGCACGTCGACGTGCCGCGCGAGCGCGGCCTCCGGGCCGCTGAGCGCGGCGATCCGGGGCAGGCGTCGACGTGTCATCCGGGCCCCCTGCGTCGTGCGTGGGGCCGTCGTCCTCAGCCCCGCGCCCAGCCTGGGGCCTCGCGCGGCGTTTGACCAGGACCTTCGTCCCTGGCGACCCTGCGGTCCGGATGTCAGAGGCGCCGCTCCAGCAGCACGACGTCGCGCCACTCCCCGGCGAGCGGTCCGTGCGTCATCCGGGCGATCCGCTCCCGCCGGCCCACCACCCGGAACCCCGCGGCGGCGTGCAGCGCCAGGCTGCCGGCGTTCTCGGGGAACACCGTCGACTGCACGGTCCACAGCCCGCCGGCCTCGGCCGACGCGAGCAGGGCGTCCATGAGCGCACGCCCCACGCCACGGCCGCGGGCGGCGGCTCCCACGTACAGCGACGCCTCGACCACGCCCGCGTACACCGCGCGGCGGGAGACCGGGGAGGCGGCGACCCAGCCGAGGACGGGCCCGGCGGGTGCGTCGGGGCTGGCGTCGGAGGTGGCGTCCAGCGCGACGAAGCGGTGCTCCGGCAGGTGGGAGGCGTCGAAATCCGCCCACGCCGGCGCCGCGCTCTCGAACGTCGCGTGCCCGGTCGCGATCCCCTCCGCGAACACCGCGAGCACCCCCTCGGCGTGCTCGGCGGTCATCGGGCGGAGGGTCACGGCGGGCTGCACGCCGGCCATTCTCACCCCGCGCGCGGGCGGTGGGTGACATCACCCACGACCACCCGCGCGTCGGCGAGGGCGACGGCGCACACTGCGGTGGTGAACCTCGCGCAGACCGTCCCGGGCGGCCTGTCCCGGCTGCGCGCCGCCGTCCCGCTGCTGAACGCGCGGCCGGTCCCGCCCGGCGTGCACCACGACGTCGACCGCCCGATCCCCGTCACCGTGACCCTCCGGTGGGAGTCCGGCGTCGAGCCGCTGGACACCGTCGCGGTCGAGTGGACCGCGACGCTGGTGCGGGTGCGGATCGTCGACCTGCGGGTGATGACGGGCGCGGTCTGGGTCCCCGCGTCGGACGTCCGACGCAGGGCGTGCGCGTAGCCCCACGTCGGCCGTCAGGCCAGGCGCTCGACCCTGACCGCCGCGTGGTGCTCGCGCGGCGCGCCGGGGCGGGCGCCCCAGGACACGACGCCCTGCGCGACGGCGCCCACCTCGGCCGGCACCGCGCCCACGTAGTGCGCGCTGGGGTCGTGGGTGAGCCGCTCCGCGAGCTCGGTGAGGCTGCGGCTGTCGGCGGCCTCGTCGGCCGCGAGCCGGGTCATCCTGAAGCGTGCGTCCGTCATGACGGGCCCCCTCGCCGGTCTGGTCCTCCCAGGATACGAGCGGGGTCGCGCACGCGTGGCGGCCGGGAGCACGAACGGCGCATACCGAGCGAATCGGGACATAGGCCGTGTCGTGTCAGGCACCGTGCACGGACTTTCACGACCGCCTCGACCCCGGCGGCCACCTGCGCCGACGCCGTCGGTGCAGAGGTCGACGCCGCGCCCCGGCGCGACTCCCCCGGCCGTCCGTGCTTACGGTCGAGGCGATCGGAGCACCCCTGATCGACGCACCTCACGAGGAGTCCAGGAGGAGTCCCATGACCCAGCGCCTGTGGATCACCAGCACCGTCACGGCCGGCCTGCTGCTCGGCAGCACCGCCCCCGCGCTGGCCGCCGACGCACCCGCCACCGCCGGCACCACGACGACGCCCGTCGCGGCGGTCGTGCCGCTCGCGGCCGCGGACGTCGAGGCCGCCGAGCAGGCGATCCTCGACCGGACGAACGCCCTGCGCGCGAGCGAGGGCAAGCCGGCGCTCGTGCGCAACGCCCAGATCGACGCCGTCGCGGCCGCCTGGGCCGAGCACATGGCCACGACCGGCCAGTTCCAGCACAACCCGGACTTCTTCCGGCAGATCCCGGCGGGCTGGCGCACGGCCGGGGAGAACATCGCGATGAACTCCTACGACCCGGTCGCGCTGTACACGCAGTGGCAGAACTCGCCCCCGCACCGCGCCAACATGGTGAACCCGGCGTTCGACCAGATCGGCATCAGCGTCGTCGAGCACGGCGGGCTGTACTACGGGGTCCAGGTGTTCGGCGGGTACTGATCCCGCTGCCGCAC
Organism: Cellulomonas sp. GbtcB1; assembly: GCF_019091725.1. Taxonomy (NCBI): domain Bacteria; kingdom Bacillati; phylum Actinomycetota; class Actinomycetes; order Micrococcales; family Cellulomonadaceae; genus Cellulomonas; species Cellulomonas sp. GbtcB1. The sequence goes on from NZ_JAGXJG010000036.1 coordinate 29,900, forward strand.
CGACCCGAGCACGCGACGGAGCCCTGGCCGAGCAGGCCGGGGCTCTCTCGTGCGGATGAGCTGGCCGGTACGCCGGGTTCTGTCCCCGCGCGCGGTTACCCCCGCGCGGGTGGCGACCATCCATCTACGACGCACGTTGCCGTACGCCTCCAGCGGCCTACCCGGGAGCTCGGACGAGCAGCCCTCGAACGCTCCCTGTCTGGCCTTGCTCCGGGTGGGGTTTACCGAGCCGTGCCGGTCGCCCGGCACGCTGGTGGTCTCTTACACCACCGTTTCACCCTTACCACCGTCCGGCCCGAGAGCCGTGCGGTGGCGGTCTGCTTTCTGTGGCACTGTCCCGCGGGTCACCCCGGGTGGGCGTTACCCACCACCCTGCCCTGTGGAGCCCGGACGTTCCTCGGCGAGCCCGAGGGCTCGACGCGGCCGCCTGGCCAGCTCATCCGCGCCGGTCAGCCTACTACGCCCCGGCGCGCCGCCCGCTCCCCGCGCCCTCGCCGGCCGCCTCCGTCAGCCGGTAGTGCAGCCGCAGCACCGGGAGCGTGCCGAGGCGCAGGTCGTGGTCGGTGCGCAGCACGCCCTCGTCGTCGACGAACACGTGGAACCGCTCGTGCACCGGGATGCGCCGTGCCCAGCACCCGCCCGGCCGGTCGACCACCAGGTACGCGCCCGGGTCGCCCCAGCCGCCGGTGCCCGAGGTCAGCACGAGCCCGCCGCGCGCCGTGGTCGTCGGCCGGAGCAGGACGACCAGGCGCCCGCGCGGCAGCGGGAACGTGACGCGGACGGCGGGTTCGCCGGAACCGGGCAGCCGGACGACGCCGTAGAGGCCGCTGAACACGATCCGGCCGGTCGCCCGCAGCCGGCGGAGCCACAGCGCGCCGACCTGGTCGCCGTCCCGGACGAGGGGCGTGACCGCGCTCGACATGCCGTGCGCGAGGTCGAGCGACCGCATCGGCAGCGCGAGCTGGTCGAGCCGCCGGGCGAACAGCGCCGCGACCGCCCAGCCGAACGGCCACGCCCACGGCGCCCACCCGACCCAGGCGTCCAGCCGCCAGCCCGAGGTGCGCTCGTAGAACCGGCGCACCGGGGCGGCGAGCGCGTCGGCGGCGAAGTCGGCGCGGTCGAGGTCCGCCATCGACCCGAGCAGGCCGCTCGTCCCGGCACCGGGGTCGACGGACCCACCCACCATCGCGCCCAGCCGCGCCGCCTCGCCCGGCAGCCACGCGTCGCCGACCCGGTCGACGTCCCCGACCGGCCCCTGCAGCCACGGCGTCGCCGCCAGGTCGACCCGCCGGCCCGTCGCCCGCACCCAGAGCCGCGTCGCCCCGTCCACCCCCCGCGTCAGCACCCGGCGATGGTCGCACCCCGCGGGCCGCCCGCGCGGGAGATCGGGGCAGCGACCTCGGCGATCACGTGGCGAACCGCACGCCCGCCCCGCCCCTGCTCGACGCCCCGCGCCGCCTACAGTTCAGCGCGTGCTCATCCTGCTCCCCCCGTCCGAGGGCAAGACCGCGCCGGTGCGTGGCGCCGCCCTCGACCTGGCCGCCCTGTCCGCCCCGGCCCTGACGCCGACCCGCGAGCGGGTGCTCGACGCCCTGGTCGCGGCGAGCGCCCGGCCGGACGCCGTGGAGGTGCTGGGCGTGGGCGCGGGCATCGCCGACGAGGTCGCCCGGAACGTCGACCTGCGGCACGCGCCCGCCGCCGAGGCCCGCGCCGTCTACACGGGCGTGCTCTACGGGACGGCGGGGCTCGACCGGCTGACAACGGCGCAGCGCCGCCGGGCGGCGGAGAGCGTGCGCGTCGTGTCCGGGCTGTGGGGCCTGGTCGCGCCCGAGGACCGCATCCCGGCGTACCGGCTGTCGATGGGCGTGGACCTGCCCGGCGTCGGGCCGCTGGCGGCCGCGTGGCGGGAGCCGCTGCGCGCCGAGCTCGACCCGCGGGCCGCGGCGGGCGAGCTGGTCGTCGACTGCCGGTCCGCGACGTACCTCGCCGCGTGGAAGCCGCCGCGCGCCACCCACGGGTCGTGGGTGCAGGTGCGGGTGCTCCGCGAGGTCGACGGGAAGCGCTCCGTGGTGTCGCACCACGCCAAGCACACGCGGGGCGTGCTGACCCGGCACCTCGTCACCCGGCGGGGCGCGGCGCCCGCGACGCCGGAGCACCTCGCCCGGGCGGCGCGCGAGCTGGTGGGCACCGAGCTGCTCGCGGTCGAGCTGGACGCCCCGGCGAGCCGCGCGGCGACGCTGTCGCTGGTCGTCGCCTGACCCCGGCGAGACCGTGGTGCGGCCCGCGGGTCCCTGCACCGGGCCTTCACCCGGCGCCCACCCGCCGCCCACCGCCACGGCACGCCCCGGGCGAGCGCCCGGGCTAGCGTGGTGCGGGTCCGGGCGGCCGCCCGACGACAGCGACCGGCAGGACGGGGACGGCAGCAGCATGCGACGCACGGGCACCGCGCGGATCGCGGCGCTGCTGCTGGTGCTCGTCCTGGCACTGGCCGGCGTCGTCGCGGTCGCCGGCGGACCCGCGGGCGCGACGACGTCCGGAGGCGGCTCGTCCGCGGAGCGCGGCGGCACGACCGTCCCCGGGACGACCACCGGCGACGGCCAGGACGCGGGTGCCGGCACCGGCGCCGACGCGGGCGGCGCCGCGGTCCCCGCCCCGTCGCCCACGGTGTCGCCCGCGCAGCCCGCCCCGACCTCGACCCCGGTGCCGACCCCGACGCCGACCCAGCAGGTCCCCGTGCCGGTGCCGACGACCGAGCCGGAGCCGGTGCCCACCCCGACGCCGACGACGGAGCCCGAGCAGACCGGCACCCCGTCGCCCGCTCCCACCCCGACGCCGACCGACGCCGGGGTGGGCGGCTCGCAGCAGTTCAGCCGACCGCCGGCCGTCACCACGTCCTCGACGCCGTGGGCCCAGCTGCTCACGGCGCTGGTGGTCGTGGTCGCCGGCGCGGTCGCGGTCGTCGCGATCTCGGCCCGGCGCGCCCGGCTGGCCGCCCAGGGCGGTGCGGCCGGTGCGACGCCCGTGCCGTCCGGCGCGGCAGCCGCGGCCGGGGCCGGGGCTGATGAGCCAGCCGCCGACACGGCCGAGCTGCGCCCGCCCCCGACGTCCGCCGAGGTGCTGCGCCTCATGGTCGTCGCGGGCGAGGCGATGGTCGACGCCGGCCACACGGTGTCCTCGGTCGCCGACACGCTCGACGAGCTCGCCGCGGTGCACGGCGTCCCCGGCACCGAGACCGTCGTCCTGCCGACCGCGCTCCTCGTGTCCGTCCCCGACGGCGACGGCGTCGCGACCGCGGCGGTCTCGACGGGGCGGCGGCCGCTGATGCTGCACCAGGTCGACGAGCTCACCGACGTGCTCCGCGACGCGTCCGCGCCGGACGCCGACGTCGCCGGCGTGACCGCGCGCATCACGCTGCTGCGGACCACGGCGCCGCCGTTCGGCATGCTCGCGCGCCTCGGCGGGTACCTGCTCCTGTCGGTGGGCCTCGCGGCGCTGCTCGGCGGGTCCTGGGTGGACCTGCTGGTCGCGGCCGGGCTGGGCCTGGCTGTGGGCGCCGTGCAGCTGGTCGTCGGCCGGATGCCCAGCGGCGTCGAGGTGCTGGTCACCGTGGCGTCGGCGTTCGTCGTGGCGGCCGCCGTGCTGCTCGCCGCGCGCGTGGTCCCGGACCTCGGCGTGCTGCCGTCGCTGATCGCCCCGCTCGTGCTGTTCCTGCCCGGCGGGCTGCTCACCACGGGCGTCATCGAGCTCGCGACCGGGCAGATGCTGTCCGGCGCCGGGCGGATCGCGGCGGGCGCGATGCAGCTCGTGATGCTGGCGGGCGGCATCGTCGCGGCCGCCGCCCTGGTGGGCGTCCCCGCCGTGGACCTGGCGTCCGGCGGCCACCCGCTCGGGCCGCTGGCGCCGTGGCTCGGGGTCGCGGTGTTCGGCGCCGGGACGGTGGTCTACCGGTGCGGCCGGCCGCGGACGATCGGCTGGGTGATCCTCGTGCTCGCCGTCGCGTACGGGGCGCAGGTGCTCGGCGACGCGCTGCTGGGCGGGGCGTTGTCGGCGTTCGTCGGCGCGCTGGCGATGACGCCGGTGGCGCTGGCGGTGGCCCGGTTCCCGTCCGGTCCGTCTCCGCTCGTGTCGTTCCTGCCCGCGTTCTGGCTGCTGGTCCCCGGAGCGCTCGGCCTGGTCGGGGTGACCAGCCTGCTCGACGGCGACAGCAACGGGGTGTCCACGCTGGTCACGACCGGCGGGACGATGGTGGCGATCGCGCTGGGCGTGCTCGTGGGGCTGTCTGCAGCGCGGGGCCTGCCGGGACGGCAGGCGCGGTGGTCGCTGGGCGGCGTTCCGGGTCTGATGCCGGCGGCCCGGCCCTGGCCGCGTCGCGGCCGCACGGACCCGCCGGTCTGATCAGCCGCGCGCCGGCCAGCCCTCGCTCGGCGCCCCGGCGACCGCCACCTCGTCGCGCTTGTCCGCGAACAGCCGCACGATGCTCACCGACGCCGGCGCGACCCGCAGCTGGCTCCACGACCCGGGCTGCGCGCCCATGGTCCGACCGAGAGCGGCCCGGATCGACACGGCGTGCGACACGACGACCACGGTGCGGTCGGTCCCCGCCGCCAGCAGACCGTCGAGCGCCGCGCCGATCCGCTCCCCCACGTCGGCGATCGACTCGCCGCCCTCGGGCCGCAGGTCGGCGCGGGTGTGCCAGGGCTCGAGCTGCCCGGGCCAGCGCTGCTCGATCTCCTCGGCGGTGAGCCCCTGCCAGGCGCCGAAGTCGGCCTCCTGGAACGCGGCGTCCACGCGCGGCGTGAGCCCGAGGCGCGCGCCGATGATCGCCGCGGTCTCCTGGGTCCGGACCATCGGCGACGCGATCAGCTCGGTCGGGTACGGGACGTCGCCCCACAGGTCGTCGCCGACCCGGCGGACCAGCTCGCCCGCGGCGGCGGCCTGCGCGCGGCCGCGCTCGGTGAGCGACGGGCCGGGCTCCGACGAGCCCGAGTAGCCGCGCGACACGGTCATCTCGGTCTCGCCGTGCCGCACCAGGATGACGGTCACCGGCTGGGCGTCGTCGAACCGGACAGCCGCCCCCGACGGCCGGCCGCGGCGCGCGGGCTGCTCGCCGCGCGCGGGCGGCGCCGGGGTGCCGGCCTCGGGCTCCAGCGGCTGCGCACTGCCCTGCGGGCCGTCGGCGGGCATCAGTACGCGTCCTCGCCGCGGACCAGGATCCGGCCGGAGTCCTCGCAGTAGACGATCTCGTCCTCCGGCGTCGCCTTGATCTTGGCGAGCTCGGTGGCGGGGACCGGGAGGCCGCTGCCCTCGGACCGCCCGTGCCGCAGCGCCGCGACGGCCACGCCGCCGAGCCGGCCGCGCAGCCGGTCGTAGAGCTGGATCAGCGGCTCGGCCAGCGGGGCGGCCATCGCGTCGCGCTGGGTCGTCACCTCGCCGGCCTGCTTCTCGATGATCGCGAGCTCGGCGTCGCGCTCGGCCACGACGGCCGCGCGGTCGTTGAGCAGCGCGGCGTGCGCGGTGGTGAGCTCGCCGAGGGTGCCCTCGTGCGCCTCCAGCCGCTCCATCGCCTCCAGCTCGACCTCCTCGAGGTCGCCCTGCCGGCGGGCCAGCGAGACGAGCTCGCTCTGCAGCGCCCGCAGGTCCTTCGCGGAGCCCTGGCCGGAGTCGAGCCGGGCCTGGTCGCGGGCCGCGCGGTCCCGGACCTGCTGGACGTCCGACTCGGCCTTGCTGACCTCGCGCTGGATGTCGCCGACCGCGGTGCGGGAGGCGGCGATCGCGGTGTCCAGGTCCTTCAGCTGCGCGTCGAGCTCCGCGATCCGCTTGTGCTGCGGGAGCGCGGTGCGCTTGTGGGCCAGCTGGTCGAGCTTGGTGTCGAGCCCCTGGAGGTCGAGCAGCCGCTTCTGGTCCTGCGGGGAGGCCTTGGTCACGGGTGGTGTCCTTCCGACGGTGCGGTGGTGCTGGAGGGCGCCGGGACGCGGCCGGTCCACGGATCGGTGCGCAGGGTGCTCACGCGGGTCTCCACCGTAGTGCCGCGCGCGGCCAGGTCGGCGCGCAGGTCGCGCTCCGCGCCCCGCAGCCAGGGCCACTCGGACGCGAAGTGCGCGGCGTCCACCAGGTACGGCGGGCTGGCCGCGGCCCCGCGGGCCTCGAACTCGGCGCGCTCGCGCAGCTCGGAGGCCGGGTGGTGCCGCAGGTCGGCCGTCAGGTAGGCGTCGGCGCCGGACGACCGGACGTCGTCGAACAGCGAGTCGCCCGACCCGCCGACGACGGCCACCGTCCGCACGGTCGCGTCCGCCGGGCCCGCGTAGCGGATGCCCTGCGCCGTGGCGGGCAGCGCGGCGGCGACCCGCTCGGCGAACGCGTGCAGGCTCAGCGGCTCGGCGAGGTGCCCGACGCGGCCGGTACCGGTCGGGCCGTCCCAGGTCGCGAGCTCCAGCACGTCGAAGGCCGGCTCCTCGTAGGGGTGCGCGGCGCGCATCGCGGCGACGACCGCGGCACGGAGCCGGCGCGGCGCCACCATCTCGACCCGGGCCTCGACCACGCGGGCGGCCTCGCCGGCACGGCCGATCGCCGGGGTGGCCGCGTCGGACGGCGTGAACGTGCCCTCGCCGGTGCTGGTCCAGGCGCAGCGGCTGTACTCGCCGATCGCGCCGGCGCCGGCCGCGGCGAGGGCGTCGACCAGGCGCTCCGCGTCGCCCGCCGGGACGAACACCACGTGCTTGTCGAGCGGCTCCGCGGGCGCGGGGACCAGGGCGCGCAGGTCCTCGAGCCCGACCAGCCGGGCGAGCTCGTCCGCGACCCCGCCCGCCGCCGCGTCCGCGTTGGTGTGCGCGGTGTACAGGGCGACCCCGCCCCGGATCAGCCTGTGCAGCAGCGCACCCTTGGCGCTGGTCGCGGCGACCGAGTGGATCCCGCGGAGCAGCAGCGGGTGGTGCACGACCACCAGGTCCGCGCCCCAGTCCAGCGCCTCGTCGACGACGGCGGCCAGCGGGTCGACGGCGAACAGCACCCGGCGGACCGGCTGGGCCGGGTCTCCGGTCACGAGGCCGACGCGGTCCCACGACTCGGCGGTGCGCGGCGGGTAGCGGCGCTCCAGCACCCCGACGACGTCGGCGAGGGTGGCGTGCGCGGACGAGGGGGTGGGCGGCGGGGCGGGCTGGCTCACGCGGTCGAACCTACCCGTGCCGGTCACGCCCTCGCCGCCCCGCGCGCGTCAGGGCAGCAGCATCGACTTGATCGCGCGGCGCTCGTCCATCGCGGCGTACGCCTCGGCGACCTCGTCCAGCGGCAGCACCAGGTCGAACACCTTGCCGGGCAGGATCGCGCCGGACCACACCTCGGCGGCGAGCTCCTCGATGTACGCGCGCACCGGGGCGATCCCGCCGCGGACGCCGACGTTGCTGCCGAACATCTGCTGCACCGGCAGCTCCGGCCCGCCCGCGGGGACGCCGACGAAGCCGACCTGCCCGCCCGGCCGCGCGGTGTCGAGCGCCTGCTGCATCGACTCCTTGGTACCGACGCACTCCAGCACCTGGTCCGGGCCGACGCCGCCGAGCAGGTCGCGCACCGCCGCCGCGCCCTCGTCGCCGCGCTCCGCGACGACGTCGGTCGCGCCGAACTCGCGCGCCAGGTCCAGGCGGGACGCGTGCCGCGACATCGCGATCACGCGCTCGGCGCCGAGCCGCTTCGCCGCGAGCACGGCGCACAGGCCGACCGCGCCGTCGCCGACCACGGCCACCGTCGAGCCGGGTCCGACGCCCGCCGACAGCGCGGCGTGGTGCCCGGTGCCCATGACGTCGGTCAGCGTGAGGACGTGCGGCAGCAGGTCGGCGTGTGGGGTGTCCGGCATCGCGACGAGCGTGCCGTCGGCCAGCGGCACGCGGACGTACTCGCCCTGCCCGGCGTCGGTGAACACGCCCTCGGCGTCGTCGCCGCCCCAGCCGCTGCTGTGGACGCACGACGTCGGCACGCCGTTGCGGCAGTGCACGCACGTGCCGTCGGAGACGGTGAACGGCGCGACCACGAACTGGCCCGGCCGCAGCGTCCGCACGTCCGACCCGACCTCCTCGACCACGCCGACGAACTCGTGCCCGATCCGGCGCGGCTGCCTGGTCGGGCGCACACCGCGGTACGGCCACAGGTCGGAGCCGCAGACGCAGGCCGCGACCACGCGCACCAGGGCGTCGGTCGGGCGCTGGATCGTGGGGTCCGGGACCTGCTCGAGCCGGACGTCGTGGGGGCCGTGGATGAGGGTCGCTCGCACGGGGGCAGCCTACGACGGAGGTGTTCGGCGGGGCATGTCAGTGGTGGCCGATAGCGTTGTTCTATGGCACCTGACCTGCAGGAACACCCCGACGGCGACCCGGTCGCGGTCCCGGTGCTGCCGGTCTACGGGCCCGACGGGACCTGCCTGACGGACTTCGGCCCGGACCCGGCCGTGGCGGCCGATGGGGCGCCGCGGACCGGTGAGCAGCGGCAGGTCGAGGCGATCGCGGCGTGCCCGCCGGGGCCCGAGCTGGACGCCTGGCTGCGAGGGCTGGACCTGCGGGCGCTGTCCTCGACGGTGCTGGTCGAGGTGATCGCCGCGCAGGACCGGGTCGAGAGTCATCAGCACGCCCGCAAGCTGGCCATGATCGCGGAGCTCGCCTCCCGGGACGAGATGAGCCCGGAGTGGTCCCCGCTCGCGGGTGCACCGCCGATCAGGCCTGCGTGGCCGGGGACGAGCTGGCGATGCGGCTGGGGTGGCCGCGGGTCACTGCGATGAAGACCGTGCACCGGGCGCTGGTGCTCGACGGGATGCTCGGCGCCACCCGGGAAGCGTTGGAGGTCGGGCACCTCGACCCCGCCAAGGCCCAGGTCCTGACCGCCGAGTTGGCGGACCTGCCGTTCCAGGTCGCGCACGCCGTCGAGGACGCGGTGCTGCCCGAGGCCGACCAGTGCTCCGTCGCCGAGCTCCGGCAGCGGGTGGCGCGGGAGATCCGGTTGGTCGACCCCGAGGGCGCCGCCGCCCGCCGCGAACGCGCCCGCTGCACGAGGAAGGTGTCCCACCCCCGGCCCCAGCCGGACGGGATGGCCTCGATGTGGCTGGTCCTGGATGCGGCGGACGCGCTTCGCGTCGACGGGGTCCTGACCCACGCTGCGAAGACCGCCAAGGCCCTCGGCGACGACCGCACGTTGGATCAGCTACGCGCTGACGGGCTGCGGGACCTGGTCGTGTGCGACGTGCCGGAGTCGGATGGTCCGGCGTTCGAGGTCCACCTGTCCCCGGGCCTGCCGGTCCCGTCGGAGCCGCGACGGTCGTGGAACGGGGCGACCATGACCGACCGGGACGGTGCGGTGCTCACTCGCCCGATCGAACCGATCCCCGTCGCGACCCTGACCCCGCTCGACGACACCACCGCGAGTCCCGCACCCGGCGCGGACCACCCCGCCTCGCCGGCCGGAGCGCTACCGACGCCGGCCAGGACCGCCCTCGCCCCCAGCACCGCACCCGCACCCGCACCAGCGCGTAGCGGCTGCACTCGCTGCTCGGGCCGCCCGGGCGCCGAGGTCCGCATCACCGTCTCCGCATCCACGCTCATCGGGTTGGACGACCAGCCCGCCCACCTCGACGGCCACGGCCCCATCGACGCCGTCCGGGCAAGGGCCCTGGCGATCGGCGGGGTCTGGCAGCGGGTCGTGACCGACCCGCTCACCGACCGGGTCCTGGACGTCGGCCGCGAACGCTACCGACCACCCGCCGCACTCGCAGAACTCATCCGCACCCGCGACCGAACCTGCGCCGCACCCGGCTGCAGGGTCCCGGCCTGCGCATGCGAGCTCGACCACACGAAGGAGTTCCACCCCCAACCGGGCGGCGACCCCGACGCGCCCCTGGGCCACACCGACGCCGACAACCTGGGCCCGCTGTGCCACCGGCACCACCGGCTCAAGACCGACGGCGGCTTCCGGCTGCGCCAGATCAGCCCTGGGCTGTTCGAGTGGATCACCCCCACCGGCCACCGGTACCTGACCCGGCCGGGAACCGGGCAGTGCCACGACGCCACCGCCGACCCCTACGACGCACCACCCCCGTTCTAGCCGCTCGGGTTCTAGCCGCTCGGGCCCGAGCTCCCGTCCAAGACCCAGGCCCGATCCCGCGACCCGAGCCCGACCCGCGCCAGGCACCCCTCGCGTCGTCGATGTCGGTGGTGCGCGGCACACTGGGCCCCATGTGTGGCCGCTACGCGCAGACCCGTGCCGCCGACCAGCTCGAGCGCGACCTCGCGATCGACCGGATCCTCGGCGAGCACCCGGGACCGTCCTGGAACGTCGCCCCGACCCAGGACGTGCCGGTGGTGCTCGAGCGCGTCGAGGACGACGGCCCGCAGCGCCAGCTCCGGCAGGCGCGGTGGGGCCTGGTGCCGTCGTGGGCCAAGGACGTGTCGATCGGGTCGCGCATGATCAACGCGCGCTCGGAGACCGTGCTCGACAAGCCGGCGTTCCGGAAGGCGGCGGCGAGGCGGCGCGCCCTGGTCCCGATGGACGGCTACTACGAGTGGCAGGCCAACGAGCGCGGCCCCAAGACGCCGTACTTCCTGCACGGGGCCGAGCCGCTGGCGGCGGCCGGGCTGTACGAGCTGTGGCGCGACCACGCCAAGGCCGACGACGACCCGACGCGCTGGCTGTGGACGGTCACGATCATCACGCGCCCCGCGACCGACAGCCTCGGGCACATCCACGACCGCTGCCCCGTGCTGCTGCCCGGTCACCTGTGGGACGGCTGGCTGGACCCGTCGATCACCGCGGCCGACGAGGTCGGGGCGATGCTGGTGAACGTGCCGGAGCCGCACCTGACGCCGCGCGAGGTCGGGCGGGCCGTGGGCAACGTGGCGAACGACGGCCCGGCGCTCGTCGAGCCGGTCGACCCGACCGCCGAGGGCTGAGCCGGACGGCGCGTACCCGGCCGACCGCCCGGGCCGCACGGGTCCCCGCGGGCCGAAACGAGCGGCCGTCAGGCCGCGACGCGCGCCTTTGCCGCTCGCCAGTAGCCGCAGAACGTGACGTCCTGCTTCGGCACGCCCGCCGCGACCCAGTGCCGCCGGGCCGCGGCGACCAGCGACTGCTCCCCCACCACCCAGGCGGTCACGGGCTCGTCCGGCACCGGCAGCGCCTCGACGGCCGCGAGCGCCGCTGGCCCCGCCACGGCGTGGGGGTCGTCGCGCACCACCCAGCGCACCTGCACGCAGGCCGGGCCGGCGAGGTCCTGGACGTCGTCGGAGTGCGGCACCTCGACGACGGCGACACCCCGGGCGCCGGTGCCGAGCGAGCCGAGGATGCCGGCGACCGCGGGCAGACCGGTCTCGTCGGCGACGAGCAGCACCCGGTCGTGCGCGGTGGCCGCGGGGAACGTGATGCCCTCGTCGAGGATCGCGACGGCGTCCCCGGGCGCGCAGGTCTGCGCCCAGGTCGCGGCGGGCCCGGAGGTGCCGTCCTCGGGGGTGCCGTGCAGAACGAAGTCGACGTCGAGCTCCGGGCCCTCCGGTCCGTCGGGTCGGTGCGCGCGGACGGTGTAGTTCCGCAGCACGGGGCGCTCGGTCCGGGCGATCGCGAGGTACTTCAGGTACGCGAGGGTGTCGAGCTTGTTCGGCAGCCGCGACAGCACCGCGTCGTCGGCGACGGGGATGAACAGCCGGAACCACTGGTCGTAGCCCATCGGCCGGAACCGCGCCGCGTCGCCGCCGCCCAGCGTGACCCGGACGAACCCGGTCGACACCCGCTCGGTGCGCAGGACGTGCAGCGTCAGCAGCTCGGTGAGCTCGGGCTTGCGCCGGCCGGCGTTGATGTTGCTGCTGCGGGCCACGGGCGCGCTCCTGTCGTCGAGGTTGGTAAGGCTGCCCTTACCGGAGCGGCGACCGTAGCAGCCGCGGCCCCGGCACCGGAATCCCCCGTCCACGGCCGGCGCCCGGCCCGGGACGTCGGTCCGTGGCGGCGGGCGGCGCGCGGTGGCCGGATGGTGCGCATGACCTCCACGGACACCGACCACGAGCCGGGCCCCGACGAGCCTCGGCCGGGCGTGCTGCTCTGCTGGATCCCCCTCGGCGCGGGCGGGCCGCGGGTCGTGCGCGCGAGCGGTCGCGCCTACGAGGCCGTCGCCGCGCTCCGGGACCGCCGCCCGCGCCGGGCGCTCGTGCATGCCGCGCTGCTCGTCCGGCCGGCGGCGGGTCCGCCGGTGGCCGTCGAGGTGGCCCCCGCCTGGGGGCAGCCGGCGGGCGACCGCGGCGTCGTCGCCACGGGCCCCGTCGGCGCGCGGGTCCTCGGGAGGTCCCGGCTGTTCCGCTACGAGGTGCGGTGCTGGGCGGGCGGCTCGGTGCCGGACCTGGCGTGGGCGGTCGCGCGGCGGCGTGCGACGACGGACCCGCGGGTGGCCGCGGCGCTGCTGGCGGCGGCGCCGGGCGTGCCGGTGCGGACCTGGGGCGGTCGCGCGCCGGGCGACCGGGACATGTGGACGTCGAACTCGGTCGTCGCCTGGCTGCTGGCCGCCGCGGGGCTCGACCTCCTGCCCCTCGGGCCGCCGCCGGGCTGCCGTGCTCCGGGCTGGGACGCGGGCGTGCGGGCGGCGCCCGGCCGTCGCAGCGCCGTGCCTACGCCTTCCGGCCCCGCCGCCTCCGATCGGCGCAGGCCGGGCCGGAACGCGTAGGCGGCCCGCTCAGGACAGCCGACCGAGCGCCACGGCGGCGTGCAGCAGCGCGCCCAGGGACTCGTTGTCGGTGATCCCGCCCGCGCGCACCAGCGCCGGCAGGTCGGACCACGGGACCCGCCGCACGCCGACGATGCCCTCCTCGTCCTGGGCGTGCGCCTCGTCGGCCGGCCGCAGGCCCCGCGCGAGCAGCACGTGCCCCGGCGCGTGCGCCACGCCGTTGAGCGAGAACACCGGCCCGAGGTGCGTCCAGTCGGCCGCCGCGAGCCCGGTCTCCTCGCGGAGCTCGCGCGCCGCGGCGACCAGCGGGTCCTCGCCGTCGGAACCGCCCGCGGGCACCTCGAGCGACACCGCACCGGTGGTGTACCGCTCGACCTCGACCAGCACCACCTCGTCGTCGTCGGTCACGGGGACGACGAACACCGCCGGCTGCCGGACCTCGACGACGCCGTACACCCCGTCGCCGCCGTCGGGCCGGGTGACGGCGTCCTCGCGGACCCGGATCCACGGGTTCTCGTAGACGGTGCGGGAGTCGTGGGCGTGCCAGGCGGACATGCCCGCCATCGTGCCAGGAGCCCCGACGTGGTCCGGCCCGGCGGCCCCGGGGGCCGGGCGCCGGGACGGGGCGCCGGGCCGGGGCGGGGGCCGGGGGGGGGGGCCGCGCCCGCCGCCCGAGGGCAGGCACCGGACTCAGCGCCGCCGGCCGCCCGGCCCGCGGGAGGCGTGCCGCGCGAGGTGGCCGGCGCCGAGCGCGACCAGAAGTCGGAGGGCAAAGCGGTCTTAGG
>NZ_JAGXJG010000354.1:0-254 GCF_019091725.1 Cellulomonas sp. GbtcB1
GGACCAGCAGGACGAGCGCCGCGTTCGCGACGTCCAGCCGGATCCGGTCGCCGTCCCGCACGAACGCGAACGGGCCCGCGTCCTCCGCCTCGGGCGCGACGTGCCCGACGCACAGGCCCGTCGTGCCGCCGGAGAACCGGCCGTCGGTTAGCAGCAGCACGTCCTTGCCGAGCCCGGCGCCCTTGATCGCGCCGGTGATCTCGAGCATCTCGCGCATGCCCGGGCCGCCCTTGGGGCCCTCGTACCGGATGACG
>NZ_JAGXJG010000355.1:0-253 GCF_019091725.1 Cellulomonas sp. GbtcB1
GCGGTACTCCGACGAGGGGCGGCACGGGGCGCGTCGGGTGCTGCCCACCCAGGTCGCCCAGCGGGACCGGAAGGTGCGGCGGCGGCTGCGGCGCGCCCGCCGGGTGCCCGAGGGGCGGCGCCGCGACGGCGCGCTGCACGACGCCCGCAAGGCCGCGAAGGCCGCCCGGTACGCGGGCGAGGCGGGCGCGGGCGTCCTCGGGGAGGACGCCGGCCGGTACGCGCGCCGGATGGAGGACCTGCAGGGGGTGGTC
>NZ_JAGXJG010000356.1:0-253 GCF_019091725.1 Cellulomonas sp. GbtcB1
CGGGCGCGGAGGCCGGCCTGCAGCCCGGCGACACCGTGGTGTCGTACGACGGCGTGGCGATCACGTCCTGTGACCAGCTCAGCGGCCTGATCCGCGGCTCGGGCGACCAGGCCGTGCCGGTCGTCGTCGAGCGCGACGGCGGGCGCGTCGAGCTCACGGTGACCCCGGTGGTCGCCGAGCGGCCGGTGACGGGCGACGCCGGGCAGGCCGTCCTCCACGACGGCGGCGACCCGGCGACGCGCCCGGGCGGGTT
>NZ_JAGXJG010000357.1:0-253 GCF_019091725.1 Cellulomonas sp. GbtcB1
CACGGGTGCCGGCGGCGCAGCCCGAGCAGGGCGGCGTGCCGGTCGTGCGTGGCCCGGCCGTCCGGCGCGCCGTCGGGGCCGGCGAGGTCGGCCGGCGTCGGCGGGTACGGCGGGCGGACCTCGTCGCCGCCGCCCGCGCGGTCCTCCTTGACCCCGCGGTAGGCCTGCTCGTCGCCGTAGTAGAGGGCCGGGGTGCCGCCGACCGTGGCGAGCACGACCAGCGCGAGGCCCGCGAGCGTCGCGTCGCCGACCC
>NZ_JAGXJG010000358.1:0-253 GCF_019091725.1 Cellulomonas sp. GbtcB1
GCAGGGCGCGGCGGGCGGAGGCCACGTGGAGCCATTCTGCCGGCCCGGTGCGCGCGCCCCGACCAGGCGCCGGTCACACACGGGGCCCTGCCCCGGGGGTCAGTACCCCGGGTTCGGCCCCTTCTCGTCGCCCTGCTTGGCGAGGAACCGCTCGAACTCGGCGCCCAGCTCGTCGGCCGTCGGCAGCTCCGCGGTCTCGGCTAGCAGGCTCGGCCGCCCGATGTTGCGGGCGAACGCGTCGTACTGCTGCTCG
>NZ_JAGXJG010000359.1:0-253 GCF_019091725.1 Cellulomonas sp. GbtcB1
CGTATGGCAAGCCTTCTCTTGGAGAGCGGTGACGGCGATCCGGGCCTATTTCGCGAATTGGGTGCGGCGGTGTTGTCGCCGTCCATGGGTGTCAATCGCCTGGTTTTCGGCAAGCGCTTCAAAGCGGTGTTCCGCAGCAACGATCCTGCCGTGTTCACCCGCGTGGATGTGGGTGCCAGTCTAGGTACGCACTTCTCCTCGAGCGTCAATGCCAACGCCGATCTTACGGCGCCTCCTACCTCGCAAGGTTACG
>NZ_JAGXJG010000360.1:0-253 GCF_019091725.1 Cellulomonas sp. GbtcB1
GGTTTTCCCGTGGTTTGCGGCTGCTAGGTTGCTTTGGTGTGGCTTGGTTTTGCTGCGGTAGTTTCCGGCGGTGGTTCTGGGCTGTGGTCGGTCCGCCGGGCTCCTCTCCCCCGAGTTGAGTCCACCTGCTGTAAGTCCCCGTCTGTATCAGGGTGGTAAATAATCTCCCAGTTTGTAAGCCTTTCGTCATCATCCCAGGACTGTGATATGAAGTGTCTGATGCCGTCTCACTCTGTGCGATGCCGTCTCACAG
>NZ_JAGXJG010000361.1:0-253 GCF_019091725.1 Cellulomonas sp. GbtcB1
GGTCATGCTCAACGAGGCGCTGACCGTCGTCGAGGCCGGCGGCTACGGGCAGGTCGGCGAGCTCGTGACGGTCAAGGAGCTCATCGGGCGCGAGCGCCCGCTCGTCGTCGGGCGGGGCGACGCGGAGCGCGTCGTGCGGCTCGCCGGCCAGGTGCTGGGCGGCTCCGTCCGCGTGGGCGACGCCCTCCCCGGCGAGGCCCGCAGCGGTTCCGTGTGCGAGCGCGTCCCGCGGGCCGAGGACGAGGACCGCGTG
>NZ_JAGXJG010000362.1:0-253 GCF_019091725.1 Cellulomonas sp. GbtcB1
TACTTATAATTACTTCTTGATGGGCCTGGAATGTCAGTAAGGGCTTCGGATCTGAATGTAATCTACGAATTACTTCAACAAAAGTAGAAGATCCTTCAAGCAACTACGGAAGTAGACCTCGCCTCAAAGCAAGTACCTTCTCTAGTATATCTGCTTTTGTATCCTTGCCTCTCGCTCTACTTTAATTGCTGCTTCAGACCAGTCAACAGGAACAGTACATTCTCTACGATACCTTGCTTCAATTAGACAACTT
>NZ_JAGXJG010000363.1:0-252 GCF_019091725.1 Cellulomonas sp. GbtcB1
GGCGTGGCGGCCAGGGTCGCCCCGTCGGGGGCGGGGCCGACCGACCGGGCCGCGTGTCCTTCGTACCGCACGACACCACCTGGGGCGGTGCCCGTTCTCTAGTGAACACGCGGGCCTGGTCGGGGCCCGACGTGGTCCGGGCGTCCTACCCCCTGGGGCGCTCACCGAGCGGCGCCTCTTCCGGACCACTCCCGAGAACCTATCGAACCGACGGGGGGTGTCAAGGGTCCGGCGGCGCCGCGCGGGGGCGTC
>NZ_JAGXJG010000037.1:0-42853 GCF_019091725.1 Cellulomonas sp. GbtcB1
GCTCGCGGTCGTCGTCGGGCTGGTGGTCGGCTCGGCCCTCGGGCTGCTGGCCGGGTTCCTGCGCGGCTGGGTGGACGGCGTCAGGGCGCACCGTGAGCCACCTCCTCCGGCGCGTCCGCGGCGGCGACCGCGTGGCCCGCCCGCCGCCGCGCGCGCGACCACGCGACCGCCGACCAGCCCGTGAGCAGGGCGAAGGCGGCCCACAGGGCCGGGCGGAGGTCGGCGCCGGTCACCCCGAGCACGTCGCTCGTGGCGCCGGCCCCGGACTCGTCGTCGGCCGCGGCGAGCACGTCGCTGAGGAAGAACTCCTCCCCGAACGCGTCGAACCGCAGGCCGAGCGTCATGTCGAGCCCCTGGTAGTCGTCGGCGAGCCCGGCCGGCACGCGCACGCGCACGACGACCCCCTGGCCGCGGCCCGTCTCCACGGCGCCGACCTCCGCGCGGTCCACGCGGGCGGTGCCGCCCGCGACGGTCGCGGGCACCTCGCGCGCACCGCCCGGGCAGGTGAGGCCGTCGGCGGCCCACCCGCCGTCGCAGAGCTGCAGGACGAGGGCGACGCCGCCGCGCTCGACGAGCGGGCCGGTCGCGAGCAGGCTCACCCAGAGCGTGCCGCGGGCGCCGGCGGCGTCCGCCG
Organism: Cellulomonas sp. GbtcB1; assembly: GCF_019091725.1. Classification (NCBI taxonomy): domain Bacteria; kingdom Bacillati; phylum Actinomycetota; class Actinomycetes; order Micrococcales; family Cellulomonadaceae; genus Cellulomonas; species Cellulomonas sp. GbtcB1. The sequence goes on from NZ_JAGXJG010000037.1 coordinate 635, forward strand.
GCTCGCGGACCGCGGAGTCGACGCGCCACGCCAGGTCGGTGCCGGGGGACAGCTCCCACCGGTCGCCCGCGGGCAGCGACGAGGAGAGCGCCAGCAGGCCGTCGCCCGCGCCCGGCTGCTCGAAGCCCCCGGGCGGCGGGGTCACCTCGGCCGCCGCGGGCGCCGGGTGGGCGACCTGCAGGGCGGCGGCGGCGAGGGCCGCCACGGCGAGCGCCCCCGCCGGGGCGCGGCGCCGACGGCGGGGGGTGCGCTCCCGCCGCTCGCGCGGCCACAGCGCCCAGCCGACCAGCAGCGCGACGCCCACCGTCACGGCCGCGAGGGCCTTCGGCTCGCCCATCCGCACGAGGGCGTACCCGACGCCGGGCGCGGAGGCGACCACTCGGCGCACCTCCGTGACGTCGTACGGGAACGGGTCCTCGCTGTCGTTGGCGTCGCCGCGCAGCCGGAGCCGCGTCGTGCCGTCGTCGAGGGTCTCGATGTGGATGACGCGGTGCGTCACCGGGAGGTCGCCGACGGGCGCCGGCACCGTGACCACGTCGCCGACCTCGACCTCGTCCGCGGGCGTCGTCCGCACGAGGGCGGCCGCGCCGGTGGGGATCGTCGGGCTCATCGAGCCCGTGCGGAACACGATCACCCCGAGGTCGAGGGTGGCGACGAGCACCACGAGCACCAGGCAGACCGCGCCGAACAGCGCGGCCGCGGTGAGCAGCACCTCGCGGCCGAGGTCGGCGGCCCGCTGCCGGGACCGGGCCGCCGTCGGCCGCGCCGCGTGCGAGCCGGTCACGGGGCGCCCCGGGGTCAGGACTGCGAGGTCGCCGTGAAGCTCCACACCGGGACGACGGCCTTGCCCTGCAGCGCGTCGCCCGTGGCCGTGGCCGGCATCGTGATCTGGAAGCAGACGTCGACCGGGGTCCCGGCCGTGGTCGCGTCCGGCGCGCCCGCGACGGTGAACGACGCGGAGCCGCCGGTGCCGAGCGGGGTGCTCGCGGGCGCGAGCGCGGTGCCCCCGGAGATCCCGGCGGCGTTGCAGTTCGCCTGCGTGACGCCGGTGCGGGCCTGGTAGACCAGCGCGCCGAACAGGCCCGGGTCGGTGCCCGTCCCCTGCTGGGCCGCGTTCAGCACGACGGTGCCGCCGACGGAGCCGGGTGCCGCGCGGAGCTGCATCGGCGCGTACACGACGGCACCCGGCGACAGCGAGGCGGCGGCGACGGTGAAGTTCAGCCGGCCCGCGGTGGCGTCGGTCGGCCAGTTCTCGCGGTTCTGGAAGCTCTGGCCGTCGTAGACGTTCTGCTGGATCTCGAACACCGTGGTCCCGATCGGCGTGCCGTCATCGTCGGTCCCGCCGAAGATCCACTCCGTGTCGGTCCACGCGGCGAGCGTCACCGCGGCGCCGATGCCGAGCACGCCGGCACCGGCCAGGACGGCGCGGAGCCTGCCGCGGGAGCGGCGGTCGCGCGTCCGGCGGACCTCGGTCGTCTCGTCGTGGGCGCGCGTCGTCTGGTCTGCGGACATGGTCCAGTACCCCCTGAGTGGCGGCTGTGCCCCCTGCACGCCGCGGGTCCCGGGCCCGATGGGCCACGCGGGACGTCGACGCTCCAGCCCCCTGCCGCGCGTCGTGGCACCAGGATGAGCACGGACGGACTTGCGCGCAACTGGTCTGCGCGATCTATCCGCTTTGTCGGGAATGTCGCCGAGAATGCCCGAAATGTCCTGCCCCGAACGGGTGAGGCCCGGCGTCGCCGCAGGTCAACGGCCCGCGGTCGTCGTGGTCCGTCCGGGTGACGCGCGTCCGCGCCGCGGGGGTGAGAACTCCAGGCGCCGTGAAGGCGCAGGTCACCGCGCCGCCCGACCGAGAGGGCCCGGCGGCGCGGTGATCGACGTCACGCGGCCGGGGGAACGGCCTCCGCCGCGGCGCGGGCCGCCGCGGGCAGCGCCTCGACGACGCGGGCGAGCGCCGCGTCGTCGTGCGCGGCGGACACGAACCACGCCTCGAAGGCGGACGGCGGGGCGTACACCCCGTCGCGCAGCAGGCTGTGGAAGAACGCCGGGTACCGCCACGACTCCGTCGCGAGCATCTGGGCGTAGTCCCGCGCCCCCGCGTCGGTGCCCAGCACCGTGCTGAACAGGTTGCTGGCGTTCTGCACGGCGTGCGGCAGGCCGACGGCGGTCAGCGCCTCGTCCACGGCCGCGCGCAGCACCGCGGACGCCCGGTCGACGGCCGCGTACACCGCGTCGTCGGCGAGCCGCAGCGTCGCCAGGCCGGCCGCGACGGCGACCGGGTTCCCGGACAGCGTGCCCGCCTGGTACACCGGCCCGACCGGCGCGAGCGCGTCCATCACCTCGGCGCGGCCGCCGAGCGCGGCGACCGGCATGCCGCCGCCGACGACCTTGCCGAACGTCAGCAGGTCGGGCGACCAGCCCTCGCGCGCCGCCTCGAGGCCCCACCAGCCGGCCGGGCCGACGCGGAACCCGGTCAGCACCTCGTCCTGGATCAGCAGGGCGCCGTGCTCGCGGGTGATCCGGGACAGCGCGGCGTTGAACCCGGGCTCCGGCGGGACGACGCCCATGTTCGCGGGGGCGGCCTCGGTGATCACCGCGGCGATCCGGGTGCCGTGCTCGGCGAACGCCGCCTCGACGGCGGCGACGTCGTTGTACGGCAGCACGATCGTCTCCGCCGCGATCGCCGCGGGGACCCCGGCCGAGCCGGGCAGCGCGAACGTCGCGAGGCCGGAGCCCGCGGCGGCCAGCAGGCCGTCGGAGTGCCCGTGGTACAGCCCGGCGAACTTCACGACGGTGTCCCGGCCGGTCACGCCGCGGGCCAGCCGGATCGCGGTCATCGTCGCCTCGGTGCCGGTGGACACCAGGCGCAGCCGCTCGACGGCGGGCACCCGGGCGCGGACCGCTTCGGCGAGCTCCACCTCGGCGAGCGTGGGCGCGCCGAAGCTCAGACCCCGGCCGGCCGCCTCGCGGACCGCCTCGACGACCTCCGGGTGCGCGTGCCCCAGGAGAGCGGGCCCCCAGGAGCCGACGAGGTCGACGTACTCGCGGCCCTCGACGTCCGTGACGTACGCGCCGCTCGCCGAGGCCAGGAACCGCGGCGCCCCGCCGACGGAGCCGAACGCGCGCACCGGCGAGTTCACGCCGCCGGGCACGACGCCCCGTGCCCGGTCGAACAGCCCCTCGTTCGTCGACGTACCCGTGCTCGTCACCCCGGTCACCGCCACTCCTCCCGCAGCCAGTGGGCCAGCTCGACGGCCCAGTACGTCAGCACCTGGTCGGCGCCCGCGCGGCGGATGCCGAGCACGGACTCCGTGATCGCGCGGCGGCGGTCCAGCCAGCCCTGCGCGGCGGCGGCCTCGACCATCGCGTACTCGCCCGACACCTGGTACGCCGCGACCGGCACGGTGCTCACGGCGGCGACGTCGGCCAGCACGTCCAGGAACGCGCCCGCCGGCTTCACCATGACGAGGTCGGCGCCCTCCTCGATGTCGAGCGCGACCTCGCGCAGCGCCTCGCGGCGGTTCGCCGGGTCCATCTGGTACGTCCGGCGGTCGCCCTCGAGGGTCGACTCCACCGCGTCGCGGAACGGGCCGTAGAGGACGCTGGCGAACTTCGCGGCGTAGGCGAGCACCGCCACGTCGTCCCGGCCGGCGGCGTCGAGGACGTCCCGGATCACGCCGACCTGGCCGTCCATCATGCCGCTCGGCGCGACCACGTGGGCGCCCGCCTCGGCCTGGACCAGCGCCATCTCGGCGTACCGCTCGAGCGTCGCGTCGTTGTCCACCCGGCCGTCCGCGGTGAGCACGCCGCAGTGGCCGTGGTCGGTGAACTCGTCGAGGCAGAGGTCGGCCTGGATCACCAGCGCGTCGCCGACCTCGGCGCGGACGTCGGCGATCGCGCGGTTGAGCACGCCGTCGGGGTCGGTCGCCCCGGAGCCGACCGCGTCCCGGGTGAGCGGGACGCCGAACAGGTTCACGGCGGCGACCCCGGCCGCGGCGGCCTCGGCGGCGGCCCGGCGCAGGGAGTCGCGGGTGTGCTGGACGACGCCGGGCATCGACGCGATCGGCGCCGGCTCGTCCAGGCCCTCCTTGACGAACATCGGCAGCACCAGGTCCGCCGGGTGCAGCCGCACCTCGCTGACGGAGCGGCGGAGGGCGGCGGTGCCGCGCATCCGGCGCGGGCGGACCCGGCCCGGTCGCGCGGCGGCGACGGCCGCGGCCGGGGACAGCGGGAGGGTCGGGGTGTCGGGTGCGGGTGCGGTCATGCGTGCTCTCCGTCCGGGTGGGCCGCCCGGGGTGCGGCGGCGGGGGTGTCGTCCGGCGCGGCGGGGTGGGCCGCGGCCGGGCTCTCGTCGGTGGGGGCGCCCGCGTCCTGGGCGTCGTCCCGCGCCGCGGCGGCGCGCGCGAGGGCGGCGACGAGGCCGCCCGGGGTCTGGTCGTCGGCGACCGCGTGCACCGGCAGACCGGCGCGCCGGGCCTCGGCCGCGGTCGAGTCGCCGATGCAGCACACCAGTGTGCCCGCGGGCGGGGCGCCGAGCATGGCGAGCAGGTTGCGGGCGGTGCTGCCCGAGGTGAGCAGGACCGCGTCCACCTGCCCGGCCGCGTACGCGTCGCGCACCTCCGGCTCGGGGGCCGGGCCGGGGACGGTGCGGTAGGTGACGACGACGTCGACCGGCCAGCCGCGCGCGGCCAGGCCCTCGGCCATCGTCGGCGCGGCGAGGTCGCCGAGCGGCAGCAGCACCCGGGCGGGCTCCTCGCCGGCGGCCGGCCAGGCCACCAGCAGCGCGACGGCGGACGACCGCCCGGTCGGCACCAGGTCGACCCGGACGCCCGCCTCGCGCAGCGCCCGGGCGGTGCTGCCGCCGACGGCGGCCACCCGGACGCCGTCGAGCAGCGCGGCGAGCGTGTGCCCGGTCTCCTCCGCGCGGTCCTCGAGCACGGGCACCGCCGCGGCGCTCGTGACCGCGACCCAGCCGTAGTAGCCGACCTCGAGCGCGAGCAGCGCGTCGTCGAGCTCGGTGGGGTCGAACGGCGGGACGGTCTGGATCAGCGGGACGACCAGCGGCTCGGCGCCGGCCGCGTGCAGGGCGATGACCAGCGGGTCCGGTCCCTCGGTTGCCCGCGGGACGAGGACGGTCCGGCCGGCCAGCGGTCCGGCGGCCAGGGCGTGCGCGGTCGCGGGGGCGCCGTCGGCGCCCGTCACGCGCCCAGCTCCGCCAGCTCGGCGGCGCCCGCGTCCAGCAGGTCCTCGGCGAGCCGGGTGCCGAGGGCGGCCGCGGCGAGCGCGACCCGGCCGGCGGCCGCACCGGGGTCCGCGTCGGCCGGTCCCGTCGCGCCGCCCGCCAGCGTCGTCGACGCGGTGCGGCGCAGCGCCTCGGTGCCGTCGGTGCGGAGCACCACCGCCTCCAGCGCCAGCACGTCGTCGGCGCCCAGCCGCGCGTGCGCGCCCACCGGGGCGGCGCAGCCCGCCTCGAGCCGGCTGAGCAGCGCGCGCTCGGCGAGCACGGCCAGGTGCGTGGGCCGGTGGTCCAGGGCGGCGAGCGCCCGGGCGAGCGGGGTGCCCGCGGCGGCGTCCTCGGCGCGGACCTCGACCGCCAGCGCGCCCTGGGCCGGCGCCGGGGTCATCACGTCGAACGGCAGCGCGTCGGTGACGGCGTCCAGCCGGCCGAGCCGCGCCAGGCCCGCGCGGGCGAGCACGACCGCGTCGAGGTCGTCCTCGATCCGGCGCAGCCGGGTGTCGACGTTGCCGCGGATGTCGACCACCCGCAGGTCGGGGCGCGCGGCCCGCAGCTGCGCCGCGCGCCGCGGGGAGCCGGTGCCGACCGCCGCGCCGTCGGGCAGCGTCGCCAGCGTGCGTCCGTCGCGGGCGCACAGGGCGTCCCGCGGGTCCTCGCGCACCGGCACCGCCGCGACCACGAGCCCGGGGGCCACGGCGGTCGGCAGGTCCTTGAACGAGTGCACCGCGACGTCGCAGCGGCCGTCGAGGAGGGCGTCCCGCAGCGCGGTCACGAACACGCCGGTGCCGCCCAGGGTGGCCAGGGACCCGGTGAGCCGGTCGCCGTCCGTGCGGACGCGCACCAGCTCGTGCGGGCCGGCGCCGAGCGCGGTCAGCGCGTCGGCCACGTGCCCCGTCTGGGTGAGGGCGAGCGCGCTCGCGCGGGTGCCGACCCGGACCGTCTGGGGCATGTCCCCAGTCTCGGCCACCCCGCGCGGATCTGTCGAAACCGCGGGTCGTGGGCTGCGGTGCACGGGTCAGGCCTCCGGGGGTGGGGTGCGAGCGGGGTCGGCAGGCGGGGTGGACGAGGCGAGCGCCGTCGCGGTCGCGCGGGCGTCGGGGACGACGGACGCGAGGCCGTTGCCGGACACCCAGGCGCCCACCACGGCGAGGCCGGCCACGCCGGCGACGGCCTCCCGGACCCGCCGCACGGTCTGGCGGTGCGCGGCGCTGGGGACGGGCAGACCCTGGCGCCAGCGGACCCGGGCGGCGGCGCGGACCTGCTCGGGACGCAGGGGCACGCCGAGCACGGCCGCGGCGTCCCGCACCGCGAGGTCGGTCAGCGCGTCGAGGTCGCGCGGCAGCGTGTCCGCCCCGTCCTCGCCGGCCCGGCCGTAGGACAGGCGCACGACGTGCCGGCCGGGGCCTGCCGCCTCGGCGAGCCACGCCCACTTCGCCGTCGCGTGCGTCAGCGCCTTGGCCCGCACGCCGGCGACGCCCCGGGCGACCAGCACGCCGGTGCCGCGCGGGGCGGCGTCGAGCTCCGGAGCGTCCAGCACGAGGGTCACGAGCACGATGTCCGCGCCCGGGTCCGTCGTCAGCCCCGACACGCCCGGGGCGACGCCGGCCAGCAGGTCGACGGCGCGGGGGGTGGCGACGACCAGGCGCGGGGCGGTGAGCGTCGCGGCACCGTCCGGTCCGTCGACGGCGACGACGAACCCGTCGGCGTCGCGCGTCACCGACCGGACCGACGCCCCGGTGCGCACCTCGCCGCCGCGCGCCCGGACGTCCGCCACCAGCACGTCGACCAGCACGTGCAGGCCGCCGCGGAACCCCGCGACCGCGGAGCCGGCCGGGGCGAGCGCGCGCTGCGCCGCCACCCCGCGGGCGAGCGACCCCTCACGGCGCACGGCGGCGAGGAGTCCGGGGGCGACGGCGTCGGCCGTGACGTCGTCGGGCTCCGCCGCGTGCACGCCGGCCACCACCGGCCGGACCAGCCGGTCCAGCACCCGCCGCCCGGCCCGGGCGCGCACGAGGGCGCCGAGCGTCGTGCCGTCCGCGGTCCCGACCCGCGCGGGCAGGATGCGGTCGAGCGAGGCGCGCAGCGCGCCCGCGAGCCCGATCGTGCGGCGGACGTCCGGCGCCCACGGGTCGGCCGGGATCCCCAGCAGCCCCGTGCGGGGGAGCGGGCCGGCGCCGCCGGGCAGCCGCACCCACGCGCCGTGCTGCTCGGGCGTGACCACGCGGTCGGCGAGCCCCAGCTCGTCGGCGAGCGCGGCGACGACGCCGCCGCGGGTCGCGAACGACTCGGCGCCGGCGTCCAGGGTCAGGCCGTCCACCTCGTGCCGGCCCACGACGCCGCCGGGCGACCCCCACGCCTCGAGCACCAGGGGGCGCAGGCCGGCGAGGGCCAGCTCGCGCGCGGCGACGAGGCCCGCGACGCCGCCACCGACGACGAGCGCGTCCCAGGCCGTTCCCGGGGGTGCCCCCGGGTTGGCGGGTCGTGCGGTGCCGGGCGCCCGGTCGTCGTCGTTCGTGTCCGCGTCCTTCCTCATCCGTCCAGCCTGCCGCCTCCCGGTGACCGGGGGGTGGGACCGGACCCCTACCTCAGAGCCCGTGCACCAGCGCCACGACGCGGGTCAGCACGTCGGGGTCGGTCTCCGGCGGCACGCCGTGGCCCAGGTTGACCACGTGCCCCGGCGCCGAGGCGCCGCGCGCCACGACGTCCCGCACGTGCGCCTCCAGCACCGGCCACGGAGCCGCGAGCAGCGCCGGGTCGACGTTGCCCTGGACCGGCACGCGGCCGTCGAGCCGGCGGACCGCCTCGTCGAGGCCGATCCGGTGGTCGACGCCGACCACGTCGGCGCCCACGTCCCGCATCGCGGCCAGCAGCTCGCCGGTCCCCGTGCCGAAGTGCACCCGCGGCACGCCGAGGTCGGCGACGTGCGCCAGCGCCCGGGTCGAGGCGGGCGCCACTCGGGCGGTGTAGTCCGCGAGCGAGAGCGAGCCCGCCCAGGAGTCGAACAGCTGCGCCGCGCTGGTGCCGGCGAGCACCTGCGCCCGCAGGAACGCGCCCGTGACGTCGGCGGCCCACTCCGTCAGCGCGGCCCAGGTCGCCGGGTCCGCGTGCATGAGGGTGCGCGCGGCCAGGTGGTCGCGGGACGGCCGGCCCTCGACCAGGTACGCGGCGAGCGTGAACGGCGCGCCCGCGAACCCGATCAGCGGGGTCGACCCGAGCGCGGCCGTCGTGAGCCGGACGGCCTCGACGACCGGCGCCAGCACCTCCGCGGTCAGCGACTCGGCCGGGTGCTCGGCGCGCAGCCGCGCGACGTCGTCCGCGGTCCGCACCGCGGAGCCCATCACCGGGCCGACGCCGGGCTGGATGTCGACGTCCACGCCCGCGAGGCGCAGCGGGATGACGATGTCGGAGAAGAAGATCGCCGCGTCCACACCGTGCCGGCGGACCGGCTGCAGCGTGATCTCCGACGCCAGGTCCGGGGTGAGGCAGGCGTCGAGCATCGCGGTGCCCTTCCGGGCCTCCCGGTACTCCGGCAGCGACCGGCCGGCCTGGCGCATGAACCACACCGGGCGGCGGTCCGGCGTGCGGCCGCGGTACGCGTCCACCAGCGGCGCGTGCGCCGTGCGGCCGTCCACCAGCGGGTGGTCGGCGGGCAGGCCGGTGCCGTCGGGGAGCGACGGGAGGGCGGGGGTGGGGGTCGCCGGGGCGCTCGCGGGCGCGTCGGGGCGTGACGGAGTCGACATCGGGACGATTGTGCCCCGTCTTCCCTGGAGTGATTAAATTCTTGGCGTGGTGATGCTGTCGTTGGTGGCCAGCCATCACGACCTCGACCTGTCCGTGCTGGAGCGGTTGTCCGCCGACACCCACGCCGTCGGGCGGGAGATCGTGACGGCCTCGGAGTCGATCGCGGGGGCGGTCGTCCTGGCGACCTGCAACCGCTTCGAGCTGTACCTGGACGTCGCCGACGCGGCCGACGCCGACGCCGCCCGCACCGCCGTGGCCGGCACGGTCGCCGCCCGCTCCGGGTACACCGCGGAGCGCGTCGCGGACGCGCTCGCCCCCGCCACCGGCCCCCGGGTCGTCGAGCACCTGTTCGCCGTCGCCTCCGGCCTGGAGTCGATGGTCGTCGGGGAGCGGGAGATCGCGGGCCAGGTCCGCCGGGCGCTCACCGCCGCCCGCCGCGACGGCACCACGACCTCCGACCTCGAGGGCCTGTTCCAGTCCGCCTCCCGCGCGTCCCGCGCCGTCGAGGGCCGCACGGGTCTGGGCGCCGCCGGCCGGTCGGTCGTGGGCGTCGCGCTCGACCTGGTCGAGGACGGCCTGCCCGACTGGTCGGACGTCCGCTGCCTGCTCATCGGCACCGGCTCCTACGCCGGCGCGAGCCTCGCCGCGCTCAAGGCCCGCGGCTGCCAGGACGTGCTCGTGTACTCGGCCAGCGGGCGCGCGGGCCAGTTCGCCGCGCAGCGCGGGGTCACCGCCGCCACCGACGACCTCGCGGCCAGCCTCGCCGGGGTCGACCTGGTCGTGGCGTGCAGCGGCGCCTCCGGCGCGGTCCTCGACGTCGACGCGCTGATCCGGGCCCGGTCCGCCGAGGCCGCCCTCGGCGCCCGCCCGCTGGCCGTCCTCGACCTCGCCCTCCAGCACGACGTCGACCCGGGCGTCGGCGAGCTGCCCGGCGTCCGGCTGGTCAGCCTCACCACCGTCGCCGAGCACGCCCCCGACGGGCACTCCGCGACCGTCGCCGAGGCGCGCGCGCTGGTCGAGGAGCAGGCCGCGACCTTCGAGCGCGACCTGCGCACCCGGCAGTGGAACCCGCCGGTCGTGGCCGAGCGGCGCCGGGTCCTGGAGGAGCTGGGGCTCGCCGTCGACGACCTGCCCGAGCGCGAGGGCCGCGCGCTGCGCCGCCGGGTGCGGTCCGCGCTGCACGCCCCGACCGTCCGCGCCCGCGAGGCCGCCCGCGCGGGCGACGCCGCGGCGTACGCCGCCGCCCTGGCGGAGCTGGCCGCGGTCGAGGTCCCGCGCCCGGCCGTGTCGACGCCGGCGCGCTGACCCGCGCCCGGGCTCGCCCGCGGCCCGCGCGAGTTCGGTGCCTTCCGCCGAGTTCGGCACTTCCTGCCACCGAACCGGGCGGGAGGTACCGAACGCGGCGCCCTGCGCCCGGGCCGGGGTCAGGCGTCCAGGTAGCGGAGGAGGTCCGCCGCCAGGCCCGTGTAGCCGGCCGGGGTCAGCGCCTGGAGGCGCGACTCGACGTCCGACGGCAGGCCCAGGCCCGCGATGAACTCGCGCATGTCGTCCGCCGTGAGCCGGCGGCCGCGGGTCAGCTCCTTGAGCCGCTCGTACGGGTTCTCCATGCCGGTGACCCGCGCGACCGCGGCCGCGCGCATCGCCGACTGCACGGGCTCGCCCAGGACCTCCCAGTTCTGGTCGAGCTCGCGCGCCAGCAGGTCCCGGTCCACCGACAGCGCGGCGAGGCCGCGGCGCACGTTGTCGACCGCGAGCAGCGAGTGCCCGAACGCGGGGCCGATGTTCCGCTGCGTGGTGGAGTCGGTGAGGTCGCGCTGCAGCCGGCTCGTCACCAGGGTCGCACCGAGCGAGTCCAGCAGGGCGCAGGACAGCTCGAGGTTGGCCTCGGCGTTCTCGAACCGGATCGGGTTCACCTTGTGCGGCATCGTCGACGAGCCCGTCGCACCGGCGACCGGGATCTGGGTGAACACGCCCCGGGAGATGTAGGACCACACGTCGGTCGCGAGGTTGTGCAGCACCCGGTTGAACCGCGCGACGTCGGCGTACAGCTCGGCCTGCCAGTCGTGCGACTCGATCTGCGTCGTCAGCGGGTTCCAGGTCAGGCCCAGGTGCTCGACGAACGTGCGGCTGACCTCCGGCCAGTCGGCGCCCGGGACCGCGACCACGTGCGCGCCGTAGGTGCCGGTCGCGCCGTTGAGCTTGCCCAGGTACTCCGCGCTCCCGACCCGGCGGAGCTGCCGGCGCAGCCGGTGCGCGAGGACGGCGAGCTCCTTGCCGAGGGTGGTGGGCGTCGCGGGCTGGCCGTGGGTGAGAGCGAGCATCGGGACGTCGGCGAGGTCGCGGGCCAGGGCGGCGAGGTCGTCGACCAGTCCCGAGGCTGCCGGCAGCCACACGTCCTGCACGGCCCCGCGCACCATGAGCGAGTACGACAGGTTGTTGATGTCCTCGCTGGTGCAGCAGAAGTGCACGAGCTCGGAGACCGACGGCAGCACGGTGCCCGCGCCGAGCACCGTCGGCGCCGCGGCGATCTTCTCCTTGAGGAAGTACTCGACGGCCTTCACGTCGTGCACGGTGGTCCGCTCGATCTCGGCCAGCCGCGCGACGTCGTCGGCGCCGAACCCCGTGACGACCGCCCGGAGGTACGCCTGCTCCGCGTCGGAGAGCGCCGGGGCGCCCGGGACCACGCCGTGGGTGGTCAGGTGGATCAGCCACTCGACCTCGACGTGCACCCGCTCGCGGTTCAGCGCCGCCTCGGACAGGTGGTCGACCAGGGGCGCGACGGCCCGGCGGTACCGGCCGTCCAGCGGGCCGAGGGCGATCGGCGGCTCGACGTCGGCGAGCGACGTGCGGGCGACGGGCGCGGCGGACGGGCTGCTCTCGTGCGCGGGCATGGGCCGCATCCTCCCACGACGGGCGATCGGGTGATCCGCGGCCGACGCCCTGCGGACCGTGCTCGCCCGTCGGGGCAGGTCAGGCGACCGCGCGCGGCCCCGGAGGTGCGCACGCGCGGGTGACGCCGCGCGCCCGGACGGGGAGAGCGCTCGCTCGAACCCTCACGCGGCGGCCGTCGCTGCCGATGCGGAGGCCACTCAGGGGAGCCGTGCGGAGCAGACGCAGGGGCGCGCGGGCACAGCAGCGAGGGGTACGACATGGCGGGTCTGAGGGGACGGCGGGGCCGGGAGGCCGAGCCGGCGCCGGGCATCGAGGCGGAGCGCGAGCTCCGGGCGCTGGACGACGTCGTCCGGGCGCTGGGGACGTCGGCGGGCTGCGGCGGGCTCGGCGACATCGTCGAGACGATCCGCGCCGCGCTCGGGTTCGACTACGCGTCGGCCTGGCGGGTGGACCCGGGCGAGCGCGCGCTGGAGTTCGTCGCCCAGTCGGGGCACCTGTCCCGCGAGCTGACCGAGATGACCCCCGGCTACCGGATGCCGAAGGGCGTCGGGCTGTGCGGGCTCGCCTGGCAGCGCGACGGGGTGCTGCCGGTCGCCGACCTCCGGGAGCACGACACCAACTGCGCCCGCGGCGAGGCGTTCCTGCGGGCCGGCGCCCGCGGGGCGATGACGATGCCGCTGTGGCACCACGGCGAGGTCGTGGCGGTGCTCGACTTCCTGTCCACGGAGCGCCGCGGGGAGGGGCCCGCGCAGGTGCTCGTGCTCGACGTGCTCGCGCGGACGGTGTCGCAGGCCCTCGAGGCGCGGCGCGCCGCCGACGAGATCGCGCAGGTCGCGCGCGACCAGCAGGCGGTGACGACCTCGGTCGCCAAGGTCGGGCAGTGCACCGAGGAGGAGCAGGCGCTGCGCGTCGCCCTCGACACGGTGCGCGAGGAGTTCGGCTGGGAGTACGGCTCGTACTGGGCCGTCGACCCCGAGGCGCGGGTGCTGCGGTTCCAGGTGGAGTCCGGCACCGCGGGCGAGGAGTTCCGCCGGGTCACGCTCGCGGCGAGCTTCGCCGAGGGCGTCGGCCTGGCCGGGCGCGCGTGGCGCGCGCGGGACCTGGTGTTCGTCCGGGACCTCGGCGAGCTCACCGACTGCGTGCGGGCGCCCGCCGCGCAGCGCGCCGGCGTCCGGTCCGGGGTGTGCATCCCGGTCGTCGTCGGCGACGAGGTCCTCGGGACGATGGACTTCTTCACCACCGAGACCATCGAGCTCACCGACAGCCGCCGCGGCTCGCTGCGCAACGTGGCGCGCCTGGTGTCCCAGCGGGTCGACATCCTCCGGGCGGCCGAGCGGGACCGCGCCGCGTCCGAGGCGCTCCTCGGCAGCGTCGCGCGGCTGTCGGAGAGCGCGTCCGAGGCCGTCCGGGTCGCCGAGGAGGCCGTCGCGCAGACCGCCGCCATGGCCGAGGAGGTCCGCACGCTCGAGGCCTCGTCCTCCGCCGTGGGGGACGTCATCCGGGTCATCTCGTCGATCGCCGACCAGACCAACCTGCTGGCGCTGAACGCCACGATCGAGGCCGCCCGAGCCGGGCAGGCAGGTCGCGGGTTCGCGGTCGTCGCCACCGAGGTGAAGGACCTCGCCGGCGGCACCTCGACCGCGACCTCCCGCGTCGAGCAGCAGGTCGCGGACATCCAGGCGAACACCGCGGCGGTGTCCCGGGGCATCGAGTCGGTCAGCACGACGATCCGGCGCATGGACGAGGTCCAGGCCCGGATCGGTGAGGTGCTCGACGAGCAGCGCGAGATGGCGCGGTCCTTCCGCGCCTCCTGACGCCGTGCCGCGGTCCGGCGACGGGCCCGCACCCGTCGCCGGCCGCGGTGGCCGGTTCCACTCCCTTCCTTCGGTTCCGGGGTCGGCGTCAGCGAGAGCCGCCCCGAGCTGCGGGGTCCGAGGACCTCGGGTCCGTCGGCCGGCGGAGGACCCGCATCCGCCGCCGGCCGACGGGTTCAGTGGCGGGCGGTCAGGTGAGCACCACCCGCGGGATCCGGCGGAGCAGCAGGCCGAGGCCCACCAGGCCGAGCGCGGCCAGCACCGTCAGGGCGGCCGGAGCCCCCGTCGGGGCCAGCGCGGCCGGCACCGTCACCGCCGTGGCGGCCGAGCGGTCCAGGGCGGCGGCCAGGTCGGCCGCGGCGAGGACCTCGGAGCTGAAGGCGACGCCGGTGGCGGCGGTGGTGCCGTCGTCGGTCCCGGTCGCCGTGCCGGTGGTGCCGGGGTCGGTCGTGCCCGGGTCCGTGGTGCCCGGCTCGGTGGTGCCGGGGTCGGTCGTACCCGGCTCGGTGGTACCGGGGTCGGTGCCCGTGCCCGTGCCCGTGCCCGGCTCGACGACCGCGGCCTCGCCGACGACGCCGAGCGCGACGTCGCCGATCGAGACCGGCACGGAGATCGGCAGCGAGATGCCGATACCGGTCAGCAGGCCGTCGGAGTCGCCGCCGCCGACCTCGGCGGTCGGGGCGTCGGTCCCGGTGCCCGAGGTGCCGGTCGACGTGGTGGCCGCGTCGCCGAGGAGGCCGAGCGCGACGTCCCCGACGGTGATCGGGATGCTGATCGGCGCGGCGACGGCGGTGGCGGAGGCGATGCCGTCGGAGTCGCCGGTGCCGGCCTCGGCGGTCGGCGCACCGGGGGTGCCCTCCGGACCGGTGCCGGTGGAGGTGGTGCTCGCGTCGCCGAGGAGGCCGAGCGCGACGTCGCCGACGGTGACCGGGACGCTGATCGGGGCCGCGACGCCGGTGCCCGCGAGCGGGGCGTCGGAGTCGCCGCCGCCGACCTCGGCGGTCGGGGCGCCGGTGGTACCGCCGGTGCCGGTGCCGGTGGACGACGTCGTGGCGTCGCCCAGCACGCCGAGCGCGACGTCCCCGACGGTGACCGGGATGCTGATCGGTGCAGCCACCGAGGTGCCCGAGGCGATGCCCTCGGCATCCCCGCCGCCGACGGTGGCGGCCGGAGCGTCGGCGCCGCTGCCCGTGGGAGTCGCGGCGGTGCCGGTGGACGACGTCGTGGCGTCGCCCAGCACCCCCAGCGCGACGCCGTCGACGTCCACCGGGACGCTGATCGGAGCCGCGACCCCGGTCCCGGAGGCGATGCCGTCGGCGTCCCCGCCCTCGACCGTGGCGGTCGGCGCGGCGGCGGGTGCGGCCGGAGCGGCCGCAGGTGCGGTCGCGGTCGCGTCGCCGAGCACCCCCACGGCGACCGTCGAGACGTCCACGGGGACGCTCACGGGGGCGGCCACGGCGGTGCCGGACGCCACCCCGTCGGTGCTGCCGCCGCCGACGGAGGCCGTCGGAGCGGACGCCGCCGGCGCGGCGGGTGCGGCCGCGGCGGGCGCCGTGGTCGTCGTCGCGTCGCCGAGGACGCCGGCGGCGAGGCCGGTCACGTCCACGGAGACGTCGACGGGTGCCTCGATGCCGAGGCCGGACAGCAGGCCGTCGTCGTCGGCGGCGTAGGCCGACACGGCCCCGGCGACGACGAGGCCGCCGGTCAGCAGAGCGGTGTGGACCGCTCGCCTCATGTTCCTGTGCATGGTGGTCTTCCCCTGCTTCTGAGTCGGTGCGCCGGCGTGCGGCGCGAGGGCCCGTGTGGCGCGGCGGCACGGGTGCCGCGGGCGCCGGGGCCCGACTCAGGCGGGGAAGACGGGGACGTCGCGGAGACGGAGCGGGAGCTCGACGCGGTCGCGGGCGGCGGCGAGGAGCCGCGACCCGCCCAGGACCAGCGCGAGAGTCGTGAGGACCGCCAGGACGTCCTGGCCGGCGGGGGTGCGCAGCGGGCTGCCGGCGGAGCCGGTGCCGGACGGGGCCGGGGCGCTGGGCGCCGGCGGCACCGGGCGGTCGCCGCCGCCGACCGGAGAAGACGCGGACCGGGCGGCGTCGTCGGTGCCGCCGGCGGCCGGGAGGACCGCGTCGGCGGGAGCCGCGGCGGCGGACGGGGCCGTGCCGGTGCCGGACGGCGCGTCCACCAGGAGGCCGGCGCCGGCCCAGGGCAGCACGGCTGCCAGGTGCGCGGGGTCCGCGGTGGCGGCGTCCACGGCACCGGGCGCCGCGGGGGCGGTCGGGGGCGTGACGGTCGGCGGCACCAGGGTGTCGGTCACCGGGCGCAGGACGCCCACCACCGGCGCGAGGGCGTCGCCCACCGGCGTCCCGCCGAGCCCGCCGAGCACCGGGTCGAGCACGCCGGTGACCACAGGGGCGACCACGGGCGTGAGGGCGGGGGCGAGCGGCGTGACCGCCGGGGCGATCGCGGTGAGCACCGGGGCGAGGACCGTCTCGGCGACCGGGGCCACCACGACGGAGGTCACCGGGCCGAGGACCGGCGCCAGCGGCTCGGTCGCCTGCGCGACCGGCGCCACGACGCCACCGGCCAGGCCGTCGACCAGCGGCGCGGCCGCGTCGACGACAGGTGCGACGACCTGGTCGCCCAGCGCGGAGGTCACCGCGCCCACCAGCCCGGGCGCCTCGGCCGCGGGGGTCGTCACCGCGGGCGTCGAGGCGACGACCTCGGCCGCGGGGGTGTCGGGGTGCTCGGCGTGGGCCGCCGGCGCGGCGGGTCCGGGGTCGGCGGGCGCCGGCGCGGCTGGTCCCGGGTGCGGGGGAGCGGCCGGTGCGGGGGTCGGCGGGGTCGCCGCGGCCGGCGGCAGCACCGCCTGCACCACGGGCGCCACGACCTGCTCCGTCACGGGCTGCGCGACCGAGCCGACCAGGTCCCCGACCCCGCCGAGCAGCGAGGAGACGGGCCCGGAGGAGGGCGGCGGCGCCTCGTCGGCGGAGGCGGCGGGGGCGAGCGCGACCATGGCGGCACCGGCGAGCGTCAGCCCGCCCGCCGCGTACAGGCCCCGACGGGCCCATCGCGACGCGAGCGAGCGCGCACGCTGTGCGGCACCCGGTCGCGCTGTCATGGCGACTCCCCCTGAGTCTCCCCGGCGGGCCCACCGTCTCTGGCGGGCCCTGACCCCGTCGACGGTAGGAGCGCCCGGCGGAGCAGGCAACAGATGGGGGCGGGTGATATCGCCCGTCCGGGTGACCGCGCGGCGCTGACCAGCGACGACGCCAGACGGCGCCGCGCGGCACGGCTCAGCGGTCGCGGCTGCGCGGGATCGCGACGCTCAGCGCGAAGGACACCACGGAGACGATGAGCGCGCCGACGAACGCGTCGCCGAAGTCGTCGATCCGCAGGCCCCAGTCGGTCTGCTCGGTGATCCAGGCGGTGAGCATGAGCATCAGCGCGTTGACGACCAGCGTGAACAGGCCCAGCGTGAGGATGTACAGCGGGATCGAGATGATGTTGACGATCGGCTTCACGATCGCGTTGACGATCCCGAACACCAGCGCGACCGCGAGGATCACGCCGATCCGCCCCCACGTGCTGTCGGCGCCGACGATCGAGATGCCCGGCAGCAGCACCTCGGCCAGCCACAGGGCGACGCCGCTGATCAGGACCCGCAGCACGAAGCTCATGCGCCGATCCTGCCATCCGGTCCGCCACCGCGGCAGCCCCGTCGCGCGGCGCCCCGCCGACCACCCCGCGACCGCCCGTCCCGACGAGGTCTGCGCGGTGGCATCCTGGCGGCGTGAAGCACGTGCCCCTGCGCCCCGCCCTCGCGAGCCTGCCCCCGTACGTCCCGGGCGCCCGCGTCCCCGTCGGCGCGGCCGCGTTCAAGCTGTCGTCGAACGAGAACCCCTACCCGCCGCTGCCGTCGGTGGTGGCAGCGATCGCGGACGGCGCGGTGGACGTGAACCGGTACCCGGACATGTACGCCACCGACCTCGTCGAGGCGGTCGCGGACCACCTGGGCGTGCAGGCCGACCAGGTGGTCGCGGGCTGCGGCTCCGTGGCCGTGCTGGGCCACGTGCTCGCGGCGTTCTGCGACGCGGGCGACGAGGTGGTGCACCCCTGGCGGTCGTTCGAGGCGTACCCGATCGCGGTGACCCTCGCGGGCGCGACGGGCGTCCCGGTGCCGGTCGGGGCGGACGGCCGGCTGGACCTGCCGGCGCTCGCGGCGGCGGTGACGGAGCGGACCCGCGTGGTGCTGGTGTGCACGCCGAACAACCCGACCGGGCCCGCCGTGCAGGCCGACGAGCTCGAGGCGTTCCTGGCCGCCGTGCCGCGGGACGTGCTCGTGGTGCTCGACGAGGCGTACGTGGAGTTCGTGCGCGACCCGCAGGCCCCGGACGGGCTGGCCGTGCTGGCCGCGCACCCGAACGTCGTCCTGCTGCGGACGTTCTCGAAGGCCTACGGCCTGGCGGGGCTGCGGGTCGGCTACGCGGTCGCCGACGCCCGCCTCGCCGCGGGCATCCGCGCGGCCTCGACCCCGTTCGGGGTGTCGCACCTGGCCCAGCTCGCCGGCGTGGCGTCGCTGCGCGCGCGGGGCGAGCTCCTCGAGCGCGTGGACGGGATCGTGCGGGAGCGGACCCGGCTGCTGGCCGGCCTGCGTGAGCACGGCTGGGACGTCCCGGACAGCCAGGCGAACTTCGTCTGGCTGGCGCTCGGCGACGGCACCGCGCGGTTCGCCGAGGCGGCGACGGCGGCGGGCGTGCTCGTGCGGCCGTTCGCCGGCGACGGCGTCCGGATCAGCGTCGGCGAGCCCGAGGCGACCGACGTCGTCCTGCGGGTCGCGCGCGACCTTCGTCACTGACCGGGGCGCCCGCCCGGGCGAGTCCGCAGGTCACGCGGCGTCGTCGCGGGTGGGTCCCACCGCGCGGCCGCCGCCCGCTCGCCTATGCTGCGACGAGCGCAGAGAGGTGGAGGGGTGACCGAGAGCACGACGCCGGGCGTGGTGACGCCGCCCGCGTGGCCCGGCCGCGCCGGTCGCCCCGCCGACCCCCTGGACGGCGGCCCCATCGCGGTGCTGCTGGTCGAGGACGACGACGGCGACGCGCTCCTCGTGGAGGAGCACCTGTCCGACGCGGGCCTGGACGCGCGCCTGGTGCGGGCGCGGACGCTCGACGAGGCCACCGCGCGCCTCGACGTCGACTGCGTCCTGCTCGACCTGGGCCTGCCCGACTCCGTGGGCCTCGGCGCGCTGCAGACCCTGCTGTCGGCCGGCGCCCCGGCGGTGGTCGTGCTCACCGGGCGGACCGACACCGAGACCGGGCTGCAGGCGGTCGCCGCCGGCGCGCAGGACTACCTGGTGAAGGGCGAGGTCGACGGCGAGCTGCTCGGCCGCTCGGTGCGGTACGCGGTGCAGCGGCGCCGCCTGCAGGCCGTCGACCGCGAGCTGTACCGCAGCATGGTCCGGGCCGAGGAGACCGTGCGGCTGGAGAGCGCGCTGCTGCCGCGACCGTCCGTGCGGGACGACCGCCTGGAGGTGCGCGTGGGCTACCGCGCGGGGCGGGACGGCGTGCTCGGCGGCGACTTCTACGACGTGATCGAGCGCCCCGACGGCACGGTCCTCGCGATCGTCGGGGACGTCTGCGGGCACGGCCCGGACGAGGCCGCGCTCGGCGCGGTGCTGCGCACGGCCTGGCGCACCCTGGTGCTCGCCGGCACGACGACCCCCGAGCTGCTGCCCCTGCTGGAGCGGGTGCTGGAGTCCGAGCGGGCCCGTGACGAGGTGTTCACCACGATGTCGATGGTCGAGATCGCGCCCGACCGCTCGACGGTCGACCTGTACCTGGCGGGCCACCCGGTGCCGTTCCTGCTCGGCGACCCCGGCGCGGGGCGGCCGTCGGAGCTGCTGCCGCGCGAGCTGCGCGGGCGCGCCCTGGGCATCCCGGTGGACGGCACGTGGCGGCCCCGGCGGCTCGAGCTGGCCGACCGGTGGCGGCTCATGATGTACACGGACGGCGTGCTGGAGGCGACGATCAGCGGGACCCACGAGCGGATCGGCAAGGCCGGTCTGCTGGAGCTGGTGGACGGGGTACTGGCTGGAGCGCCCGCGGACCCGGTGGACGAGGTGCTGCGCGAGGTGCGCCGCCGGCACGGCGGCGAGCTCGTCGACGACACCGCGGTCGTCGTGCTCGGCTGGGGCGGGGCCCCCGCGTGACGGCCGCCCCCCTCGCCGCCGGCCCGGCCGCGCGGCCCCGGACGACGCTGCGCCGCCGCCTCGGCGCCGCCCTCGTGGTCGCGGGCGTCGTGCTGGCCCTCGTGTTCGTCGGCTCGGGCGTCGCCCTCTGGCGGATGCTCGACGCCCAGGACCTGGTGACCGACCGGTACTTCGAGGCGATCACGAACGCCGAGACCGCGTACACGCAGCTGGTCGACGGCGAGACCGCGGTGCGCGGCTACGCCCTCACCGGCTTCGACGGCACGCTCGAGCCGTACGAGAACGCCCAGGACGCGACGCGGGCGTTCGCCGCGGTCGCCGAGGGCGGGGCGTCCGAGCCCGTCCGGGAGGCAGCCGCGGCCGCGGTCGCCGCGGCGGAGCGCTGGGACGAGGAGTTCGCGCAGCCGACGATCGCCGCCGTCGCCGCGGGCGGCCCTGCCGCGGTGACCGCGGAGGAGATCGAGGGCGGCCGCACGCTGTTCGACGAGACGCGTACCGCGGTCCAGGACTACCTCGACGTGCTGCGGGAGCGCCGCGACGAGGCCGCGTCGTCCCTCGCGATGTGGACCCGCGTCGTCATCGGCTCGCTGGTCGCGCTCGTGATCGCCGGCGCGGTCGCCGGCGCGGTCCTCTGGCGGACGCTGCGCTCGTGGATCGCCGAGCCGATCGACGCGCTCGCCGCCGACGCGCGCGCGGTCAGCGAAGGCGACCTGCACCACCCCGTACGCACCACCGGACCGGGGGAGATCGCCGACCTGGCCGACACCGTCGAGCGGATGCGGCTGGGCCTGGTCGCCCAGGTGCAGGCCGTGGAGGCGCAGCGCGCCGAGATCGCCGACGCCCACGACCGGCTCGCGGACCAGGCGGAGGAGCTGCGCCGGTCCAACCGCGACCTGGAGCAGTTCGCCTACGTCGCCTCGCACGACCTGCAGGAGCCGCTGCGGAAGGTCGCCTCGTTCACCCAGCTGCTGCAGAAGCGGTACGGCGGGCAGATGGACGAGCGCGCGGACCAGTACATCGCGTTCGCCGTGGACGGTGCGAAGCGGATGCAGCAGCTCATCCAGGACCTGCTCGGGTTCTCCCGGGTCGGCCGGCTGGGCGGCGAGCTGGCGGACGTGCCGCTCGCCGACGCGCTCGGCGCCGCGCTCGACAACCTGGACAACCTGGTCGAGGACACCGGGGCCGTCGTCACGTACGACGAGCTGCCCGTCGTGCGCGGCGAGCGCCCGCTGCTCGTCCAGCTGCTGCAGAACCTCGTCGGCAACGCGATCAAGTTCCGCGACCCCGAGCGGCCGCCGGTGGTCCGGATCAGCGCCCGGCGGGTGGGAGACTCGTGGGAGCTCGAGTGCCGGGACAACGGGATCGGCATCGACCCGCAGTACGCGGAGCGCGTGTTCGTGATCTTCCAGCGGCTGCACCCCAAGGACCTGTACGAGGGCACCGGCATCGGGCTCGCCCTGTGCAAGAAGATCGTGGAGTACCA
The DNA here is from genome assembly GCF_019091725.1 of Cellulomonas sp. GbtcB1. Classification (NCBI taxonomy): domain Bacteria; kingdom Bacillati; phylum Actinomycetota; class Actinomycetes; order Micrococcales; family Cellulomonadaceae; genus Cellulomonas; species Cellulomonas sp. GbtcB1. Next base: position 22,003 of record NZ_JAGXJG010000037.1, read on the forward strand.
CGGCGGACGGATCTGGCTCGGCGAGCCCGACGGCCCGGGCACCAGCATCCGCTGGACGCTGCCGGCCGTCGCGGAGCCCGAGCAGGACGACCGCCAGGACCAGGACGGCCGAGAGGCCGAGGGATCGGAGTGAGCGTGGCACGCAACGGCAAGGTGATCGACGTCCTGCTCGTCGAGGACGACCCGGGCGACGTCCTGATGACGCGCGAGGCGTTCGAGGACAACAAGGTCGCGAACCGGCTGGCGGTCGTCTCCGACGGCGTCAGCGCGCTGGCGTTCCTGCGCAAGGAGGGCGAGCACGCCGACGCCCCGACGCCGGACCTCGTGCTCCTCGACCTCAACCTGCCGCGCATGGACGGCCGTGAGGTGCTCGAGGCGATGAAGAACGACGACGCGCTGCGCAGCATCCCGGTCGTCGTGCTCACCACCTCGGAGGCCGAGGAGGACGTGGTGCGCTCCTACTCGCTGCACGCCAACGCCTACGTGACGAAGCCCGTCGACTTCGAGCGGTTCATCGAGGTCGTCCGGCAGATCGACGAGTTCTTCGTCGAGGTCGTGCGGCTGCCGCAGCGCTGACCTCGTCCGACGCCGCACCGGCCCGTCGCCCCGCCCGGGGCGGCGGGCCGTCGCCGTGCGCGGGGACGGCGGCGGGTCCACGGTGGGGTTGTCGGGACCCCACAACGGGGGCAGGCCCGTCTTGACGGCGCCCGGGGCCCTGGACCTACGGTGGCGTAGCCTACGCTGGCGTAGGTTAGACACGGCCCCGAGGAAGCCCGGGACCACCCCCCAGCCCGAAGGAGAACCGCGTGAGCACCAGCGGTCCGCTCACCGACGACGGCCTGGTCCAGCTGCTCACGCCCGCGGGCGAGCGCGTCGACCACTCCGACTACAGCGCCCGGGTCGCCCACCTCGACGCGGACGCCCTGCGCGGCCTGTACCGCGACATGGTGCTCGTGCGGCGCTTCGACACCGAGGCGACCGCCCTGCAGCGGCAGGGCGAGCTCGGCCTCTGGGCGCAGTGCCTCGGCCAGGAGGCCGCGCAGGTCGGCTCCGGCCGCGCGCTGGCCCCGCAGGACTACGTGTTCCCCTCGTACCGGGAGCACGGCGTCGCGCACACCCGCGGCCTGGACCTCACGCAGCTGCTCCAGCTGTTCCGCGGTGTCGACCACGGCGGCTGGGACCCCGAAAAGTTCAACTTCCACCTGTACACGCTGGTGATCGGGTCGCACACCCTGCACGCCACCGGGTACGCGATGGGCGTGCAGCGCGACGGCGCGGTCGGCACCGGCGACCCCGAGCGCGACACCGCCGTCGTCACCTACTTCGGCGACGGCGCGACCGCCCAGGGCGACGTCAACGAGGCGCTGGTCTTCGCCGCGGTGAACAACGCGCCGCTGGTGCTGTTCCTGCAGAACAACCAGTGGGCGATCTCCGAGCCGACGACCCGCCAGGCGCGCGTCCCGCTCGCCGCGCGCGGCCCGGGCTTCGGCGTGCCGAGCGTCCGCGTCGACGGCAACGACGTGCTGGCCACCTACGCCGTGACCGCCGAGGCGCTGGAGCGCGCCCGGTCCGGCGGCGGCCCGACCCTGGTCGAGGCGTTCACCTACCGGATGGGCGCCCACACCACCTCTGACGACCCGTCGCGGTACCGCTCGGCGGCGGAGGAGGACTACTGGCGGCAGCGCGACCCGATCGACCGGCTGGAGAAGCACCTCGCCGCGACCGGCGAGCTGTCCGACGCCTTCCGGGCCGACCTGGCCGCCGAGGCCGACGCCCTCGGCGAGAAGATCCGGACCTACGTCCGGGCCCTCGGCCGCCCGGCCACCAGCACGATGTTCGACCACGTGTACGCGACGCCCCACGCGGTGGTGGACGCCGAGCGCGCCTGGTTCGAGCGGTACGAGGCCTCGTTCGCGGGAGGGGAGCACCGGTGAGCACGCAGCGGATGACGTTCGCCAAGGCGATCAACGCGGGCCTGCGGGCCGCGCTCGAGCGCGACCCGAAGGTCATGCTCATGGGCGAGGACATCGGCGCCCTCGGCGGCGTGTTCCGGGTGACCGACGGGCTGGCGAAGGACTTCGGCAGCGACCGGGTCGTCGACACCCCGCTCGCGGAGTCCGGCATCGTCGGCACCGCGATCGGCCTCGCGCTGCGCGGCTACCGCCCGGTGTGCGAGATCCAGTTCGACGGGTTCATCTTCCCGGCGTTCGACCAGATCACCACCCAGCTGTCGAAGATGCACTACCGCTCGCGCGGCCGGCTGAACCTCCCGGTCGTCATCCGGGTGCCGTTCGGCGGCGGCATCGGCGCGGTCGAGCACCACAGCGAGTCGCCCGAGGTGCTGTTCGCGCACACCGCCGGCCTGCGCGTGGTCAGCCCGTCCGACCCCCAGGACGCCTACACGATGATCCAGCAGGCGGTCGCCTCGCCGGACCCGGTCATGTTCTTCGAGCCCAAGGGCCGGTACTGGGAGAAGGGCGACGTCGACACCGACGCCGACCCGCTCGCCGCCGCCTCCGTCCTGGACGGCGCGCGCGTGCTCCGCCCGGGCACCGACGTCACGCTCGTCGCGCACGGCCCGACCGTCGCCACGGCCCTGCGGGTCGCCGACGCGGCCGCCGCCGAGGGGCGCAGCGTGGAGGTCGTCGACCTGCGCACGATCTCGCCGCTCGACATCACCACGGTCGCCGAGTCGGTGCGGCGCACCGGCCGGTGCGTCGTCGTGCACGAGGCCCCCGTGCTGTACGGCACCGGCGCCGAGGTCGCGGCGCGGGTCACCGAGGAGTGCTTCTACCACCTCGAGGCGCCCGTGCTCCGGGTCGGCGGGTTCCACACCCCGTACCCCGTGGCCAAGCTGGAGCACGAGTACCTGCCCGGGCTCGACCGCGTCCTCGACGCCGTCGACCGCGTGCTCGCCTCCTGACCCCGCGGGCGCCCGCGCCCCCACGCCGACCACCGCCCGCACCACCCCGAGGAGCACCGCTCGTGCCGTCCTTCCAGCAGTTCCGCCTCCCCGACGCCGGCGAGGGCCTCACCGAGGCCGAGATCGCCGCCTGGCACGTCGCCGTCGGCGACACCGTGGCGATCAACCAGACGATCGTGGAGATCGAGACCGCGAAGTCGCTGGTCGACCTGCCGAGCCCGTTCGCGGGCGTGGTGACGCGGCTGCTGGTCGAGGAGGGGACGACGGTCGAGGTCGGCACCCCGATCATCGAGATCGACACCGACCCGACCGGGGACGCCCCCGCGGACCTCGCGCCCGGCGCCGGGCCCGAGGTGCCGGTGCACGGGCCGACGTCGGACGCCGACCCGGTGCAGGCCGGGGCCCCGGTGGCGCGGCACGCGTCGGCGTCGGCCGCCGAGGCCGAGGAGCCGGGCGGTGCGGTGCTGGTCGGCTACGGCACCGCGGCCGCGCCGACCGCGCGCCGGGCCCGGTTCACCTCCGCCGAGGGCGACGTGGACGCGGGCGCGGCCGGCCCGGACGCGACCGGCGCGGGAGCCGCCGCGGTCCGGCCCACGACCGCGGGGCCGGGTACCTCGCGCGGAGCCGCGCCCGTGACCGCCGCGCCCGCGGCCATGCCCACCGTCCGCCCGGGAGCCGTGCCGACGGGCGAGCCCGCCGCGGTCTCCGGCCGCCGCGCCCTGGCCAAGCCGCCGGTGCGCAAGCTCGCCCGCGACCTCGGCGTGGACCTCGACTCCGTCGTGCCGACCGGCCCGGGCGGGATCGTGACCCGCGAGGACGTGCTCGCCCACCAGGCCGCCGCCGAGGCGCGGGTCCTCGCCACCTACCCCGCCGACGACCAGCCCTGGCTCGCGTCCGGCACGGTGTCGCCCGACGGGCGGCAGACCCGGGTCCCGGTGAAGTCGGTCCGCAAGCGGACGGCGGAGGCGATGGTGACCTCCGCGTTCACCGCGCCGCACGTCACGGTGTTCCAGACCGTCGACGTCACCCGCACGATGAAGCTCGTCCAGCGGCTCCGGCAGGACAAGGAGTTCGCGGACGTCCGGGTCACCCCGCTGCTGATCGCCGCCAAGGCGCTGCTGCTCGCCGTGCGCCGGCACCCGGACGTCAACGCGTCCTGGGACGAGGCCGCGCAGGAGATCGTCTACAAGCACTACGTGAACCTGGGCATCGCCGCGGCGACCCCGCGCGGGCTCGTGGTGCCGAACATCAAGGACGCGCACCGGCTCGGGCTGCACGACCTGGCCGAGGGCCTCGCCGCGCTGACCTCGACGGCGCGCGCGGGCAAGGTGACGCCGCGCGACATGTCCGACGGCACGATCACGATCACCAACGTCGGCGTGTTCGGCATCGACACCGGCACCCCGATCCTCAACCCGGGCGAGGCCGCGATCCTCGCGTTCGGCGCGATCCGCGAGCAGCCCTGGGTGCACAAGGGGAAGATCAAGGTCCGGCACGTCACGCAGCTCGCGCTGAGCGTCGACCACCGCCTCGTGGACGGCGCGCTCGGCTCGATGGTGCTGGCGGACGTCGCGGCGGTCCTCGAGGACCCGGCGCAGGCGCTGGTCTGGGGCTGAGCGTCCGGCGCGACCTCCCGCGCTCGCGCGCGGCGGTCGGTCAGCCGTCCAGGCGCTCGGCCACCTCGGCCGGGAACCCGCCCGTCGCGACCGGGCCCCAGCGGGTCGGCGTGACCCGGATCAGGCTCTTGCCCTGCACCCGCATGGCGGCGCGGTACTCGTCCCAGTCGGGGTGCTCGCCGGCGATGCACCGGTAGTAGTCGACCAGCGCGTCCTCGGCCTCGGGCATGTGCAGCACCTCGGCGTCGCCGTCGACCTGCACCCAGGCGTCGTTCCAGTCGTCCGACAGCACGAGCACGGAGACGCGCGGGTCGCGCTCGGCGTTCACCGTCTTGGCGCGGCCGGGGTAGGTCGAGATGACGATCCGGCCCTGGTCGTCGACGCCGCCGCTCACCGGGGAGATCTGCGGACGGCCGTCGCGCCGCGAGGTGGCGAGCAGCAGGTGGTGCCGGGTGCGGACGAAGTCCAGCAGCTCGGGCAGGTCGACGGTCGTGTTCGTCGCGATGGAGCGGGCCATGCCCCGACCCTAGGCCGCGACCGGGCGGGCCGCCGGTCCGGCGTCGTCGGCCCGGCAACGTCGGTCCGGCGTCGTCGGCCGGCGTCGTCGGTCCCGCGTCGTCAGTCCGACGTCGGCACGTACGCGCCGTCGTGCTCGGCGCGGCTGCCGCCGGTGGCCTGGTCCTGCCACGCGTCGCCGGGCTGCTCGTCGTCCGTGCCGTGCTCCGGCCGGTCGCCGCCGAGCGCGACGAGGAGCGCCCCCAGCGCCGGACCCTCGTCGCCGCCGCGCGCCCGCCACGGCCCCAGCTCCCCGAACACGACGGCCCACGGCAGCAGCGGCCCGAGGTCGGCGGACTCGTCGAGGTCCGCGAAGCGCAGCCAGTCCTTCAGGCCGCGCAGGTCGTCGCGGAGGGCCGCGCCCTCGGCGGTCAGCGGCCGGACCACCTCGCGCCGTCGCCCGAGGAGCGCCGCGAACGCCAGCGAGATCACCACGAACCAGGCGCGGGGGTCCTGCACCGCCAGCGCGGCGGCGACGACGGCGAGCGCCACGAGCGCCAGCCGCAGCGGCACCCTCTCGGGGCGCCGCGCCGGGCGGTACCGCAGGCCGAGGTCGAGCACGAGCGCGTTGACCGCGGCCTGCACCTCCCGCACCCGGCCCGCGAGCTCGACGTCGTCGGCCCGCAGGTGCGCGCGGCTCCCGACGTGCGGCTCGGCGCCGACGAGAGCGGCGACGAACGCGCGCTCGACCGGGTCGAGCGCCCGCGGGTCGACGACCTCGACGCGCGCGGGGTCGGCGGGATCGAGCCGGAGAGCGCCCCGGCGCACGAGCTCGGCGACCTGCGCGGTGGCGCTGCGCCGGCGCCACCGGAGCACGTGCGCGCCGACGAGCACGCTCACCCCGGCGGGTGGGACGGGCTGCCGGGGCGGCCAGGTCGGGCGGCTCGGGTCGACGGGCGGCTGCTCCCGGACGATGCGGACGACCTCGAGCGCGAAGCCCACGGCGAGGACGACCAGGGCGGGGCCGAGGAGGTCGGGCGACGGTTCCATCGGTCGCAGCCGATCACGCCCGGGTGAACGCGGGGTGTCGGCGCGACGGCGTCCCTGCCGGCCCGGCCCGCCGCGGTCGCTACGCCGCCGCGCCCGCCTCGCGCAGCAGGTCGACGGTGAGCGGCGCGAGCGGCAGCCGCGCGGCCTCGGCCGGCGTCACCCACACCGCCTCGGCGATCTCCGCGGCCGGGACCGCGCCGGTCACGCCGTCCACGGCGAACACGTGCGCCTCGAGGTGGTGGCCGGGCTCGTTCGCGGCGGGCGCGTCCCGGCGGCCGAGGTCCCGGACCCGTGCCGGGTCCACGACGACGGCGAGCTCCTCGCCGATCTCCCGGACCACGGCGGCGCGCGGGTCCTCGCCGGGCTCGATCTTGCCGCCCGCCTGCATGTAGGCGGCGGTGTCCCGCTTGCGGACGAGGAGCCACCGGCCCGCGTCGTCGACGATGACCGCCGCGGCGATCCGGAGGACGGGGTGGGCGTCGGTCACGGCCCTCATCCTGCCCCCAGCGCGGGGATGGCCGCCGCCGACGTCCACGCGTCGCCGCGCAGGACCAGGCTGTCGAGCACCCGGACGCCGCAGTGCGCGGCGGCCTCGGCCAGCGCGGCGGCCGACCGGCCGTCGGCGGGGTGCGGGTCCGGGTCCTCCGGGTCGTGCCGGTGCGCGAGCGCGAGCGTCACCCCGCCGCGGCGCAGGGTCTCGGCCAGCACCTCGCGCACGGCGAACGGCTCGTCGTGCGCGACCGCCCCGGGCACGACGACCGCTCCCAGCAGCCGCGCCGCCCGGTCGCCGGCGACCGCCACCACCCGACCGTCGGCCGGCCCGGCGAGCAGCGGGGCCGCGAGCCGGGCGACGTCGGCCGGGGTGCGGACCGTCGCGCGCCGGTCGGTCGACGTCCCGAACCGACGGGCCAGCGCGAGGGCGGCGACCACGCGGGTGGCCTTGGCGGGGCCGACGCCGGGGGAGCGCAGCAGGGCGGGCGGGTCCGCGTGCGCCAGGCCGGCCAGGCCGCCGTGCGCGACCAGCAGGTCCCGTGCGGTGTCGAGGGCGCTGGCGCCGCGCCGCCCCGAGCCGAGCAGCAGCGCGACCAGCTCGACGTCGGACAGCGCGTCGGCGCCCAGGCGCAGCATCCGCTCCCGGGGCCGCTGGTCCGGGTCGAGGTCGGCGAGCATCGGGGTCCGCATCTCCTCGACCCTAGGGGCGTCGCGGCCACCGCCGCCGGAGTTGTCCACAGGCCCGGCCCGCGGCCCCGGGGCGCCGGGCGACCGGCCTACGGCTTCCGGTGCGCCCACCGCCGATCGCCGTGGGCGGCGCCGGGAACCGGAGGCGGGGTGCGGCGGGTGATCCGCGCCACCCGTGGCGCACCGGGCGGCCCGTGCGGGTGATGATGGAGCCGTGATCCCCTCCGAGCGCCCGACCCCCGCCCCCGCGCCCGCCCGCACCGTCCGCGACGCCGGCCGCGTCCGCGTGGCCGCCGCGCCGGCCCCGGCGCCCCGCGCGCTCGCCGCCGTCGCGGCCCTGCTGCTGGCGCTCGCGGCCGTGCTGCTGACCGCGGGCCGCGCCGACGCGCACAACGCGCTGCTGGGCACCGACCCGGCCGACGGGTCGACCGTGGACGCGCCGCCCGCGCGCATCACGCTGACGTTCGACCAGCCGGCGCAGTCGCTCGGCACCGAGATCGTCGTGCTCGGGCCGGACGGCGGCACCGTGAGCGAGGGGACCGCCGAGCTCGTGGACAACACGGTCTCCCAGGCGCTCGCCGCGGACCTGCCCGCCGGCGCCTACTCCGTCGAGTGGCGGGTCACCTCGGCCGACGGCCACCCGCTGTCCGGCACCCTGGCGTTCACCGCGACGTCCGGGTCCGTGACCGCCGTCCCGGCCGCGCCCGAGACGATCGAGCCCACCACCGAGCCGACGATGTCGACCCAGGCCGAGGAGCCGGCGTCCGAGGCCACGGTCTCGGCGACGCTCGCGCCGCAGCAGGAGCTCGCCGAGGACGAGGACGCCGGGGTGGCGGCCGGCGTGGTCGCCGCGATCGTCGTGGCCGTGCTGGCCGCGGGCGCCGTCGCGGTGTTCGTGGTGCGCGAGCGTCGCCGGTCGCACGGCACCGGGTCGGCGGGCGGCACCGACGGCACCGACGGCCCGACCGGCGCCACCGGCGGGGACGGCCGGGCGGAGGGCTGATGGCCCCCGGCGTCGCCGCACCCGTGGGCCCGCGCCCGGCGCGCGGCCCCCGCACCGCGGACGGCGGGCAGCGCCGCCAGGCCGACTGGCTGCGCATCGCCGCGCTCGCCGTCGCGGCCGTGGCCGCGGTCGTCGCGGGCATCGCGTTCACGGGCGCGGCGGCGCCGACCGCCCTGCGTGACCCCGGTGCCCTCGTGCGCTGGGGCCTGCCGATCGCGTCGACCGGCGCCGAGCTCGCCGCGTCCGCGACCCTCGGCGGCCTCGTGCTGCTGGCGACCGTCCTGGTCCGTCGCGACGAGGCGATCGTGCGCGCGGCCTCCGGGGTCACGGCCGTCGCGGCCGCGGTGTGGACGCTCACCGCCGTCGTCGAGCTCGTCCTCACCTACGCGAACGTCGCCGGCCTGTCGCCCGCCGACCCGGCGTTCGGCGGGGAGCTCGGCCAGTTCGTGACGCAGTTCGAGCTCGGCCGCGTCCTGCTCACCGTCGCGGTCGTGGCCGCCGTCGTCACGGCGCTCGCGCTGATGACCACGTCCCCGCTCGGCGCCGCGTGGACGGCGCTGCTCGTCGTGATCGCCCTGTGGCAGTCGGCGCAGACCGGGCACGCCGCCGGCGCCGCGAGCCACGACCTCGCCACGTCGTCGATGTTCCTGCACCTCGTGGGCGCCGCCCTGTGGATCGGGACGCTGCTCGCGCTGTCCCCGCTGGCGCACCGGCTCGGCGCCGACCTCGCCCCGGCCGTCGCGCGGTTCTCCGTCGTCGCCGCGTGGTGCTTCGTCGCCGTCGCGGTCTCCGGCGCTGTCAACTCCGTCATCCGCCTCGGCTCGTGGTCGGACTGGACGACCCGGTACGGCGTGCTGCTGCTGGTCAAGATCGCGCTGTTCGGCGTCCTCGGCCTGCTCGGCCTGGCGCACCGGCGCCGCGTGGTCGGCCGCCTCGCGGGCGACGCCCGCGCCCCCGCCACGTGGTTGTTCTGGCGCCTGGTGCTGGTCGAGCTCACCGTCATGGGCGCCGTGTCGGGCGTCGCCGTCGCGCTGGGCTCGTCGCCGCCGCCCGTGCCGGACGACCCGATCACCGACCCGACCCCGGCCGAGATCGTCACCGGCCACCTGCTGCCGCCCGAGCCGACCACGCTGTCCTGGATCACGCAGTGGCGGTGGGACGTGCTGCTCGCGTCCGCGGCCGTCGCCGGGATCGTCGTCTACCTGCGCTGGGTGCTCCGGCTGCGCCGCCGCGGCGACTCCTGGCCGTGGGCGCGCACCGCGTCCTGGGTCGCCGGGATGGTGCTGTTCTTCTGGACCACCTCCGGCGGGCCGGCGATGTACGGGCACGTGCTGTTCAGCGCGCACATGGTCGAGCACATGATCCTGGCGATGGTGATCCCGGTGCTGCTCGCGCTGTCCGCGCCGGTGACCCTCGCGCTGCGCGCGCTGCCGTCCCGGGGCGGCCGGGCCGGTGCCGGGCGAGGAGCCCCGGACGCGTCCCGCGGGCCGCGGGAGTGGCTGCTGGGACTGGTGCACAGCCGCTGGGGCCGGTTCCTCGCGAACCCGGTCGTCGCCGCGGTGAACTTCGCCGGGTCGATGGTCGTCTTCTACTACACCGACGTGTTCCGCTGGGCGCTGACCTCCGAGGTCGGGCACTACGCGATGGTGGTGCACTTCTCGCTCGCCGGGTACCTGTTCGTCAACGCCCTGGTCGGCATCGACCCGGGCCCGAACCGGCCGCCGTACCCGCAGCGCCTGCTGCTGCTGTTCGCGACGATGGCGTTCCACGCGTTCTTCGGCGTCGCGCTCACCACCGGCGACGTGCTGCTGGTCCCCGACTGGTTCGGCCTGCTCGGGCGCGAGTGGGGGCCGTCCGCGATCGTCGACCAGCAGCGGGGCGGCGGCGTCGCCTGGGGCATCGGCGAGCTGCCGACGCTCGCGCTCGCGGTGGCGGTGGCCTTCGCCTGGGCGCGGGACGACGAGCGCACCGCGAAGCGCCGGGACCGCAAGGTCGCGCGCGACGGGGACACGGAGATGGACGAGTACAACGCGATGCTGGCCCGGCTCGCGGAGCGGGACGCGGGCGGGGCGCCGGGTTCCCGCGAGGTGCCCCGGGAGCCGTGATAGGACGGCGGGGTGACCGACGCCGCTGAGACCACGCCCGCCACCCCCTTCCACGACCTCGACGCCTACGTCGCCCTGCCCCGGATGTCCGGGCTGGCGCTGTCCCCGGACGGCACCCGGCTCGTCACCGCGGTGTCGACGCTCGACGCCAAGCGCACCCGCTACGTCACCGCGCTGTGGGAGGTGGACCCCCGGGGCGTCCGCCCCGCCCGGCGCCTGACGCGGTCGGCGAAGGGCGAGTCCGCCGCCCGGTTCGCCTCGACGGGCGACCTGCTGTTCACCTCCGCCCGCCCGGACGCCGACGCCGAGGCGCCCGACGACGAGCCGCCCGCCGCGCTGTGGCTGCTGCCCGCCGACGGCGCCGAGGCGCGCGTGATCGCGTCGCGGAGGGCCGGCATCGGCGGCGTCGTGGTCGCCGAGGACGCGCCCGTCGTGGTCGTCCCGTCGGACGTGCTGCCGAGCGCCGCCGACGACGCCGAGGACGAGCGGCTGATCGGCGCCCGCAAGGACGCCAAGGTCGCCGCGATCCTGCACTCCTCCTACCCGGTGCGGTACTGGGACCACGACCTGGGGCCCGCGAGGCCGCGGCTGTTCGCGGGCGACCTCACCACCGTCGCCGCGTCGCCCGAGGCCGGGGCCGCCGCGCCGAGGCTCGCGCTGCGCGACCTCGCCCCCGACGCCGGCGCGGCGCTGGAGCACCAGGACGCGGTGCTGTCGCCCGACGGCCGCACGCTGGTGACCTCCTGGGCGCAGCCGGGCGCGCGGGGCACGCTCCGCCAGCACCTCGTGGCCGTCGACGTCGCCACCGGCACCCGGCGCGTGCTCGTCGACGACCCGACGGCCGACCTGGCCGGCCCGGTGGTCTCGCCGGACTCCCGGCGCGTCGCCTACGTGCGCGAGACGATCACGACGCCGACCGCCGCGCCGCAGGTGCAGCTCTGGGTCGCCGACCTGGACGCCGCCGACGCCGCCCCCCGCCGGGTCGCCGCGGGCTGGGACCGCTGGCCGCACGAGATCGCCTGGACCCGCGACGGCGCGGGCCTGCTGGTCGGCGCCGACCACCTGGGCCGCGGCCCGGTGTTCCACGTCGCGCTCGACTCCGGCGCCGTCACGCAGGTCACCGCCGACGACGCCGTCTTCAGCGACCTCCGGGTCAGCCCGGACGGCACGACGCTGTACGCGCTGCGCGTGTCCTACGCGGCCCCGTCGCACCCGGTCCGGATCGACCTCGCGGCCGCCCTCGCCGGCGGGGAGCCGGTCGAGGCGGTCGCCCTGCCGGCACCCGCGCCGCTACCCGCGCTGCCCGGCACGCTCTCCGAGGTGACGACGACCGCCGAGGACGGCGCCGAGGTGCGCGCCTGGCTCGTTCTCCCCGAAGGTGCCTCCGCCGCGTCGCCCGCGCCGCTGCTGCTGTGGATCCACGGCGGCCCGCTGAACTCGTGGAACGCGTGGTCCTGGCGGTGGAACCCCTGGATCATGGCCGCCCGCGGCTACGCCGTCCTGCTCCCCGACCCGGCGCTGTCGACCGGCTACGGCCAGGACTTCGTGCAGCGCGGCTGGGGCGCCTGGGGCGCGGCGCCGTACACCGACCTCATGGCGATCACCGACGCGACGGTCGCGCGCGCGGACGTCGACGAGACCCGCACCGCCGCGATGGGCGGCTCGTTCGGCGGCTACATGGCCAACTGGGTCGCGGGGCACACCGACCGGTTCCGGGCGATCGTCACCCACGCCAGCCTGTGGGCGCTCGACCAGTTCGGCCCGACGACGGACCACTCCTTCTACTGGGAGCGGGAGATGACGCCGGAGATGGCACTGGCGAACTCCCCGCACCTGTCGGTCGAGAAGATCGTCACCCCGATGCTGGTCGTGCACGGCGACAAGGACTACCGGGTGCCGATCGGGGAGGGCCTGCGGCTCTGGTACGAGTTGCTGTCGAGGTCGGCGCTCGCCGCGGACGAGAACGGCGAGACCCCGCACCGGTTCCTGTACTTCCCGGACGAGAACCACTGGGTGCTCAGCCCGCAGCACGCGAAGGTCTGGTACCAGGTGGTCGACGCGTTCCTCGCGGAGCACGTGCTCGGGCTCAGCGGCGAGGAGCTCCCGCCGCTGCCCGAGGTCCTGGGCTGACGGCGGCGCCCGGGCCGCGCCGGCCGCGCGGCCCGGGCGTCCTTTCACCCGGGCGGACTCCCGCTCGGCGCGCGGAACTGCGGGTCCGCCGCCAGACTCGGTCCCGGAGCACCGGGCACCCCCGCCCGGGCCGGGAAGGAGTCCGACCATGGGCATCGGCGGCGGCATCGCCCTGATCGTCATCGGCGCGATCCTCGCGTTCGGCGTCAGCGACAACCTCGCGAACGTGGACCTCACGGTCATCGGCTACATCTGCATGGGCGCGGGCGTGCTCGCGCTGATCCTCGCGCTGGTGCTCAACAGCCAGCGGGCGCACACCTCGCACCGCGAGGAGGTCGTCGAGCGCTACGAGGGCCGCACCCCGCCCCCGGCGGCCTGACCCACCCGACCACGACGCGGCCCCCGGGACGATCCGGGGGCCGCGTCGTGTTCACTACTCCTGTGACCACCAGCAGCACCCGTCTCCCGAAGGTCCGCGCGTCCGAGCTCGTCGGCCGCGGCTGGCTCAACACCGGCGGCCAGGACGTCGCGCTCGCGGACCTCCGCGGCAAGATCGTCCTCCTCGACTTCTGGACGTTCTGCTGCATCAACTGCCTGCACGTGCTCGACGAGCTCCGCGAGCTCGAGGAGCAGTACCGCGACGTGCTGGTGATCGTCGGGGTGCACTCGCCGAAGTTCGTGCACGAGGCCGACCCGGTCGCGCTCGCCGCCGCCGTCGAGCGGTACGAGGTGCACCACCCCGTGCTGGACGACCCCGAGCTGGTCACCTGGTCCGCGTACACCGCCCGCGCCTGGCCGACGTTGGTCGTCATCGACCCCGAGGGCTACATCGTCGCCCAGATGGCGGGCGAGGGGCACCAGAGCAACGTCGAGCGCCTGGTCCGCGACCTGGTCGCCGAGCACGACGCCAAGGGCACGCTGCACCGCGGCGGCGGCCCGTACGTCCCGCCGGAGCCCACCGCGGGCACGCTGCGGTTCCCCGCGAAGGCCGTGGCGCTGCCGGGCGGCACGCTGCTGGTCGCCGACGCCGGGCACCACTCGCTCGCCGAGCTGGCTGCGGACGGCGAGACCCTGGTGCGCCGGATCGGGTCGGGGGAGCGCGGCCTCGTCGACGGCGGCCCGGACGAGGCGCGGTTCAGCGAGCCCAACGGCCTGACGCTGCTGCCCGAGGACGTCGCCGCCGAGGCGGGCTACGACGTGCTGGTGGCCGACACCGTGAACCACGCACTCCGGGGCGTGCGGCTGTCCGACGGCGCCGTCACCACCGTCGCCGGGACCGGGGTGCAGTACCTGGTCGGCGAGCCGACCGTGCCGTCCCCGCTGCCCGGCCGCACCGACCTGTGGCGGGCCGGCGGGGCGCGCGCCGCGACGTCGGTGCCGCTGTCCTCGCCGTGGGACGTCGTCTGGTCGCCGCAGACCGGCACCGCGCTGGTCGCGATGGCCGGCAACCACCAGCTCTGGGCGTTCGACCCGCGGGACGGCGTGGTCGAGCCCGTCGCCGGCACCATGAACGAGGGCCTGACCGACGGCGACCCGCGCGAGGCGTGGTTCGCGCAGACGTCCGGCACGGCGCTCGCCGCCGACGGCCGGGTGTGGCTGGCGGACTCCGAGGTGTCGGCGCTGCGCTGGATCGACCCGGGCACGCCGGCGGCGGCCCCGGCCTCGGCCGCGGCGGAACCGGCGGCCGGCGGGTTCGCGGGCCTGGTCGGGGCCGGCGCCGCGCTCGCCGCCGCGCGCACCGCGCCCACCGGCCCGGCGGACGCCTGGTCGGGTGCGGTCGTGGGCACCGCCGTCGGTGCGGGCCTGTTCGACTTCGGCCACCGGGACGGCGCGGCCGACCAGGCGCTGCTGCAGCACCCGCTCGGCGTGGCGGTGCTGCCCGACGGCTCGGTCGTCGTCGCGGACACCTACAACGGCGCGGTCCGCCGCTGGGCGCCCGCGGCCGACGGCGACGGCCCCGGCGAGGTCAGCACGCTGGCGACCGGGCTGGCCGAGCCGAGCGGCATCGTCGTGCAGACGGACGCGGAGGCGGGCGGCGTGACGCTGCTCGTCGTCGAGTCGGCGGCGCACCGCCTGACCCGGATCGCGCTCCCGGCGACGCTGGCGGGCGAGGTGCTCGACGCCGGCGCGCACCGGACCCAGCGCCCGGTCACCGACATCGCCCCGGGCGAGCTGGCGCTGGACGTCGTGTTCACCCCGGCCGCCGGGCAGAAGTACGACGACCGGTTCGGACCCTCGACGATGCTCCGGGTGTCGGCGACCCCGGCGGAGCTGCTGCTCGACGGCGCCGGCGACGACGTGCCGCTGACCCGCACCCTGCGGATCAACCCCGAGGTCGCCGAGGGCGTCCTGCACATCACCGCCCGCGCGGCGAGCTGCGACGCGGACCCGGCGATCGAGTTCCCGGCGTGCCACCTCAACTCGCAGGACTGGGGCGTCCCGGTCCGCGTGACCGCGGGCGCGCCGGCGGACCTCTCCCTCCCGCTGCACGGCTGACGCGCCGCCCGCGGGCCCGCGCCCGCCGCGCCCGCCGCGCTCGCCGAGCGAGCAACCGACACGTCGAGCGAGTACCCGCTGGGTGCTCGCTCGACGTGTCGAGTACCCCCTCGGCAGCGTCAGGAGGCGCCCAGGACCGCCAGCGAGAGCAGGGTCTGGAGCGTGGTCGTGACCGTGCGGTCGTCCGGGAGGGTCGACTCGACCGTGACCGACCACGGGGCGCGGCGGAGCTCCACCTGGCGCACGCCCGACACGTGCAGCGACGTCGTCCCACCCCGCGCGACCACCACCGGGTCCCCGCCGTCGTGCCGCTGCACGGACCAGCCCGACCCGCCCATCGCCTCGGTCGCCGCGGACGCCAGGGCGCACAGCCGGGACAGCGGGGCGGGACCGGTGGCGGACAGCGCCGTCACCGAGGCGGCCACGGTGCGGCCGAGCACCGCCCCCGGGTCGTCGGCGCGGTACTGCCGGGCCCGGGCCGCGGCGTGGCTGCGCTTGGCGTGGTACTGCGCGGCGTCGGCCCGGCGGAACAGCGACCGCGGCGTGGGCGCCGCCCCGAGCGAGCCGCGCGCCGAGGACGCGATGCCGTAGGACAGGGAGGCGCCGAACGGCAGGGCGCTGTCGCCCACCGTCGCGTCCATCACCTGCACGACCGTGGTCCGCGGGATGCCCGAGGTCACGACGCAGAACTCGTCGCCGCCGATCCGCGCGACCGTCGAGCCGGGTAGGCCCCCGCCCGCGCGGCGCAGCACCCCCGCCACGCTCCGGAGCAGCTCGTCGCCGGCGTCGTGGCCGAGCTCGTCGTTCACGCGCTTCAGGCCGTCGACGTCGCACATGACGATGCACGTCTCGTCGCCGGAGTCGATGGCCGCCTGCGCCGCCTCGTCCGCCACCCGGCGCGTGCTCAGGCCGGTCAGCGCGTCGTCGGACACCAGGTGCCGCACCTGCTCCGCGAGGTCGAGCCGCGCGACCTGCGCCCCGAGCAGCGCGCCCAGGACCTCGCCGCGGGCGGCGTCGTCCGGGGTGAACACGGGGGCGCGCTCGTCGCGCACCGCGCACAGCACGCCCCAGAGGTCGCCGTTGACGACGACGGGCGCGACGAGCGCGGGCCTCGGCCGGGCGGGGTCGTCGCCGGGCGCGGACAGCCACGTCTCGCGCCGCCGCACGAGGGCGCGCACGGCGTCCCCGTCGCGGAGCGCCTCCTCGGCGGCGGGCAGCTCGTCGGTGGGCTCGGCGGCGAGGACGTGCCAGTCGTCCTGCTCGAGCCGGGCGACGGCGGCCACCTCGACGTCGAGCAGGTCGCGGGCGGCGACCACGGCGGCCTCGTGCACCTCGCCGAGCGAGGCGGCGGCCCCGAGGCGGTGCGCGAGCAGGGCGAAGTGCCGGGCGTCGTCCCCGTCACCGCGGGGCGCGCTCGTCCGGGCCGGCGGCGGGGCGTCGGTCACCGGGACATCATCGCGTGTCGGGCTCCCGCCCACACGCGGGCGCACCGCGGGTCCTCCGTGCGGGTGAACGCGCGCCTCAGGCGGGCACGGCCTCCGGCTCGAGCGCGCCGGTCGCGGCCCGCTCGCCGGCACCGACGGCGCGGAGCACGAACAGGACGGTCGACTCGATGGCCCGCTCGCGGGCCGGCTGGTCGTCGGGCAGGCCGCGGCTGCTCAGGCAGGCGTTGACCAGGGACACCGTCGTGCCCAGGTCCTGCTCGGGGAACGCGCCGGACTCGATGCCGGCGGACAGCACGCGGCGCAGCATGGCCTCGACCAGCACGACGTGCTCGCGGACGCGCTGCTGCGTGCTGCGCGACAGCACCGACCGCAGATCCGGTCCCGGGGCGAGGTGGTAGTCGCGCTTCAGCTCGCACTGCGCCCGGACGTAGGCGCGCAGCTGCTCGGTCGGGTCGTCGATGCCGGCGAGCTCGGCCTCCAGCGCGGCCACGTACTGCTCGGTCTCGTGCATGATGAAGCCGACGAGCATCGACTCCTTGTCGGCGAAGTGGTTGTACACCGCCGTGCGGCCGACGCCGGCCGCCTGGGCGATGTCGGCGAGGGTGATCGAGTCGAACCCGCGCTCGGCCATCAGCCGGGACAGCGCGCCGAACAGGCGCAGCCGCGTCTGCTCCCGGTGCTCGTGCAGCGAGCCGCCGATGATCTTGGGCATGCTGACATGATCGCACGACCTGTCAGCATCCGGGTCGCGCGCGTGTGTCGGTCCCGTGCAGGTGTGGCGGGGGCGACCGCGGGTCAGGCGGGGCGGTGCGCCTCGGCCAGCGCGGCGAACAGGGCGCGGTTGTGCCGGAAGGCGGCGCGGGCCTCGTCGACCACCGCGGCCCGCTCGGCCTCCGTCAGGTCGAGCGCGTCGACCCGCGCGCGGTACAGGTCCTTGAAGGGCTTGGGCTTCGGGATCGCGGGGAACGCGTAGAAGCCGACGCCCTCGTCCGCGACCGCGTAGTGCCGCTGCACCATCCGGCCGATGACCTGGCCGCCCGAGAGGTCGCCGAGGTACCGGGTGTACGCGTGCGCGACGTAGGGGCCGACGTCCGCGCCGCCCGCGCGGATGGCGGCGGCGTAGGCCGCCGTGGCGGGCAGCGGCACGGCGCGCTCGCGCCACCCCGGCCCGGCGAGGTGCGCGAGGTCCGCCTCGATCGCGGGGACGCGGCTCAGCTCGTCGAACACGACCCCGGCGCCCGCGGGCGTGCGGCGCACCAGCTCGCCGACCTCCTCCAGGGCCACGTAGACGGCGTGCAGCTGGAGCGCGAGGTCGACGTACGCCGCCGTCGTGAGCCGGCCGCCCAGCAGGTCCTCGACGAACGACGAGCCCTCGGCGGCCTCGTGCTCGGGACGGGTCCCCTCACGCAGCAGCAGCGACAGCGGCGCGGCGGCGGACGGGTCGGCCGGGTGATCGGCGCGCGGCGCGGCGGCGGGCAGGTCGTGCGTGGTGGTCATGTCTGCTCCCGGGAGGCGCGCGGCGGCCGTCGAGATGACGACGCGTCAGAACGTACCGCACCGGGTAAGGATTGCCTACCCTGGCCTGCTTCGGCGCCGGCGCCGGCGCCGGCCTCGGGCCTCGGCCGCGGGGGCAGGACGTCCCCGGAGGCGGGCCGGGCGGGCTACCGTGCGTGACGTGACCGCCGCGACGCCCCCGGACCCCGACGCCGACCCCGACGACTACCGCCCCGCCGACGCGGACGCCAAGGACTGGACCTGGGTGATCGCCGAGCGCTGCCCCGAGTGCGGGTTCGCCGGCACCGACGTGGCCGGCCCGGACATCGCCGGCACGGTGCACGACCTGGTGCCGCGGTGGCGTGCCGCGCTCAACCGCCTGGACGTCCGGGACCGCCCGGCGCCCGGCGTGTGGTCGACGCTCGAGTACGGCGCGCACGTGCGGGACGTGCACCGGGTGTTCGCCGAGCGGCTGCGGCTGATGCTGGCCGAGGACGACCCGCTGTTCGCCAACTGGGACCAGGACGCCACCGCCGCCGGGGAGCGCTACGACCGGCAGGACCCGGGCCGCGTCGCGGACGAGCTCGCCGACGCCGCGGCCGCGCTCGCGGCGGAGTTCGCCGCGGTGCGCCCCGACCAGTGGGACCGCGCGGGCCGCCGGTCGAACGGGTCCTCGTTCACGGTCACGACGCTCGGGCAGTACTTCCTGCACGACGTGGTGCACCACCTGCACGACGTCCGGGCCTGACCGCCCGGCCGCGGAGACGCGGCGAGGCCCCTCGGACGCTTACTCCGAGGGGCCTCGATCCGGGGACGACGGTACGGGCCGGCGGGCTCGGCGGGACGCAGGCGCGCCGGACCCGCCCCTGACGGTCGCGAGACCGCACCGTCGTCCACAGATTCTGTGCACAACCCTGTGAACACCGCATGATCCTGCAGGTGACGCTGTGGACAACATGTGCACCCCGCGGTGGACGAGAATTCGCCGGCGCAGACCCTTGCGGCCGTCGTCGCGGGGGGTCTAGAACTCTTCCAACGACCTCGACGGACGCACCGACCACCGCAGGGAGACCCGCCTCGACGGGTGCCCGGCGGGGCGGAGCCGGCGGGGCCGGGACCGGAGGGAGAACGACGGACCACCTCGGCGGGGCGACCCGGCGAGCTGCGGATGACGACGCAGAGGCCCGCTAGGACCCCGAGGGTCGGATCGTCGCCGTCCCGCCCGCGGCTGGTGCCCCCGAGGTCGCCGCCGGGTGCCGGGGCGGAGCCGCACCGTCAGAGCGGCCGCCGGTCCCCGATCCGTCGGGGGCACAGGGACGACGATCGGGGAGGGCCCCTCGGACGCTTACTCCGAGGGGCCCTTCTCCGTGCCCGGGCTCGGTTACCCACAGGGTGGTCGGGGTTGTCCACACGTCGTCGTCCCCCGAACGGCCGCTCCGACCACCCGAGAGGGCGATATGTCGGGCTCTGTCCACAGGAGTTGTCCCCACCTTGTGCACGAGTCCGTGGATCGAGCGCGGGACGGGCACCGCGACCTGTGGACGCGGTGTGCACGTGCGGTGCACGGCTGGGGATCGGCGCTCGTCAGCGCGGGTCCTTCCTGGGGACGACCGGCGTCAGGGCAGCAGGCGCAGCTTCCCGACGAGCCGGTCGACGCGATTCCGCGGCCCGACGATGCTCAGGGCCAGGTAGTCGTGGTCGTCGACCGGCCGCTCCGCCATCGCCGCCAGGTACTCCGTGTACACGCGGATCTGCTGGGCGATGGCGGGCATGTCCGCCACGTGCACGCCGGGTGCCGCCGCGGCCTTCGCGCGCAGCTCCGCGAGGGCTGCGCTGGGCGCGCCCAGCACGGTGCAGCCGGTCCAGGGCAGGCCGGTGTGCACGTCGCCGCCGGCGTCGGACGCGGGGGGCCCATGAGACCCGGGACGCCGGTCGCGGTGGCGGCGGTGACGCAGGCGACGGCGTTGGCGGCGCGGCCCGGCTCGAGCGCCTCGTCGACGACCAGGACCCACTTGAGCCGGGCGGAGCGCGTCGGCTCGTCCAGGCGGATCTCGTCGGGCGCGAAGCCGACCGCCGGCGCCGCGGCGGGGCCGGGGCCGACGGCGGAGCCGGGGGCCGGCCCGGTGGTGGTGGGAGCGGCGCCGGGGCGGGTGGCGGCGGGCGCGGGGGACGTGGTCACGACGACCTCCTGGGTGACGGCGCCACGGACGGTCCGCGGCGGTCGTCGTCCGACGACGAGGGCCGACGCTAGGCACCGGTACGACCTCTGTCCACGACCGCCGTACGACGTACGGATAGGGTGAGCGAATGGCCGATCTCGACGCACTCGACACGGCGATCCTGCGCGAGCTGCAGGCAGACGCACGGCGGACCAACCGCGACGTCGCGGCCGCCGTCGGCGTCGCACCCACCACCGCGCTCGACCGGACGCGGGCGCTGCGCGAGCGCGGGGTGATCCGCGGCGCGACTCTCGACGTCGACCTCGCCGCGATCGGGCGGCCGGTCCAGGCGCTCGTCGCCGTGCGGATCCGGCCGCCGACCCGCCGGAACATCGAGGGCTTCCGCGCCTGGGTGGTGGCGCTGCCCGAGACGCTCGGGGTGTTCGTCACGACCGGCACCGAGGACTTCCTCGTCCACGTGGCGGTGCCGGACAACGAGGCGCTCTACGGGTTCGTGATCGACCGGCTCACCGAGCGCCCGGAGGTCGTCGACGTGCGCACCTCGGTCGTGTTCGAGCACCTGCGCAAGCGCCGGGTCGACCCGGCCCCGGGCGCGGCGCGGTCAGCGCGCGGGGGAGGCGAGGGCGCCCGCGGGCGGTGAGTCGTCGGTGCCGGCGGCACCTGCGCTGCCGGCGCCGCCCGCGCTGCCGGCACCGCCCGCGCCGCCGACTGGTCGCTCTGGACGTGGACGGGCGA
>NZ_JAGXJG010000364.1:0-252 GCF_019091725.1 Cellulomonas sp. GbtcB1
CGGGGCGTTCGACCCCCGGCCGAACGCGGCGTCCAGGTCGACTAGGTGGATCCACTCCGCGCCGCCGGCCTGCCAGTCGAGCGCGGCGGCGAGCGGGTCGCCGTAGGAGGTCTCCGGGCCGGCCTCGCCCTGGACGAGGCGGACGGCCTGGCCGTCGGCGACGTCGACGGCGGGCAGGAGCTGCAGGCGGTCGGACATGGGTCTCCTCGTTCGGGGGCGTGCGGTGGAGCGGGTGGCGCGCCGGTGGCGGCG
>NZ_JAGXJG010000365.1:0-252 GCF_019091725.1 Cellulomonas sp. GbtcB1
TCCGACCGCAGCCCGTACGGGTCCTCCCCGAGCGCCTCCGCGGCCAGGTCGCGGGCGCGGCCCGGGTCGGCACCGTCGGCGTACGCGGACCCCGACGCGACGAGGCCGAACTCCGCGGCCGCGGACGCGAACCGGAAGTCCGCGCCGGGGGAGCGGGTGTACGCGTCCGCGCCGGCGGGGGCGGCGACCTCGGTGCTCGCGGTCGCCCCGGGGTCCTTGCAGCGCACCTGCACCGTCAGGGAGACGGCGGAG
>NZ_JAGXJG010000366.1:0-252 GCF_019091725.1 Cellulomonas sp. GbtcB1
GCGGCCGCCGAGATCCGCGCGCGCTGGGGACGGGACGCGGGGGCCGTGCCGCCCCCGCGGCTGCGGGGCGAGGTCCCCGAGGGCGGCGGGGCGCCGGCGCCCGGCGGCGAGCGCGTCGTCGGCCTGCACCCCAAGGACCTCCGCCCGAACGTCGACGCCCCCGCCGCCACCCGCGCGCTGCTGGCCGCCGTCGCCGACCTGCGCGCGACCGGCGTGGCCGTCCGGGCCGAGGTGCGGCTGCACCGCGCCGTC
>NZ_JAGXJG010000367.1:0-252 GCF_019091725.1 Cellulomonas sp. GbtcB1
CTCGCGCGGCGTCAGGTGCGGCTCCGGCACGTTCACCAGCATCGCCCCGACCTCGTCGGCCGCGGTGATCGGCGGGTCCAGCCAGCCGTCCCACAGGTGACCGGGCAGCAGCACGGGGCAGCGGTCGTGGATGTGCCCGGGGCTGTCGGTCGCGGGGCGCGTGATGATCGTGACCGTCCACAGCCAGCGGGTCGGGTCGTCGTCGGCCTTGGCGTGGTCGCGCCACAGCTCGTACAGCCCGGCCGCCGCCAG
>NZ_JAGXJG010000368.1:0-252 GCF_019091725.1 Cellulomonas sp. GbtcB1
TCCGGCCCAGGTGAGGGCGTCGACGGCGCAGCCGCCCGCGATGTGCGTGATCATCGTGACGTCGTGCTGGCCGTGCAGCAGGGACAGCCCGCGGCCGGCCGCGCCCGCGTCGCCCCGCGCGACGGCGGCGTACATCTGCACCCCGTCGACCGCGGACGCGGCGCGGGGCGGGCCGGGGTCGGCGGCGGGCGCCGGCGGCGTGAGGTCGCCGCGTGCGTACCAGACGATCTCGGCGAACAGCCGCAGCTCGAC
>NZ_JAGXJG010000369.1:0-252 GCF_019091725.1 Cellulomonas sp. GbtcB1
TCATATAAAACTCTTCTTATACCTTAGCCAGCATTACTAGTGCTTGGGTGCTGTTTCATCCTTATATTTCTCTATTATCTCTTGAGTCTCACGGATCTTCTTAAACCACTGGGATTCTTCACGCCAAGCGTATACAACAAGTCCAGTGTTCTAGAGCTTCTGTTTCCTTTCCTTGCACCCCAAGAGTAATTAAGAGGATCCTAGTATGATTAGTACCTTATCGCTGGCAATACTTAACGCCTCGGAATTTCT
>NZ_JAGXJG010000370.1:0-252 GCF_019091725.1 Cellulomonas sp. GbtcB1
TGTTAGAAGAGGAGGATGAGTCGGGGCTATCATCGAAGGGGACCTGCATCTCTGCAAAAACGTCAAGATCTTCGGGCCATTGGGTGAAGGGGTCCCCCTCAACACTTATTCCATGGTACTTTGCCTTGTAACGCCCCAAAGCAATGAGGTACCTATATCAATATGAAGCCCTTCTCGGTCTTAATAGACCCAATCGAAACCCCTCCGACTCCTTATATGTCATGATCGCCCCTCTCTCAAGATTGAGTGCTC
>NZ_JAGXJG010000371.1:0-251 GCF_019091725.1 Cellulomonas sp. GbtcB1
GGACGTGTCGGGACCGCCGGTGGCGGAGTCGTCGTCGGCGGCGTCGACGAGGGCCTCGACGGCGGCCCGCACGGCGTCGTCGGCGTCGAGCCCGGGCCGCCAGAGCTTCTTGAGGGAGCCGCGGGCGAACACGGGGCCGGAGCCGACGCTGTGGTGCTGGTGCTCCTCGTACCGGCCGCCGGTGACGTCGTAGGAGGAGATCCGGCCGGCGCCCCGGTCGAGGTCGAAGCCGGCGAACAGCGGGACGACCG
>NZ_JAGXJG010000372.1:0-251 GCF_019091725.1 Cellulomonas sp. GbtcB1
CCCCCTCGGCGTGGCGACGCAGATCGTCGGGGGCCACGACTCGGACACGATCGCGCTCGGCTACCCGGCGTTCCTCGGCGTGCAGCTGGCGACCGGCGCCACCACGACCGTCCCGGGTCTGGGCGGCCGCGGCGGGGCGACGGGCTCGACCGGCGCGGGCGCGACCGTCGCGGGCGTGATCGACGGCACCCCGGCGGCGCAGGCTGGCCTCGCGGCGGGCGACACGATCACCGCGGTCGACGGGACCGCCG
>NZ_JAGXJG010000373.1:0-251 GCF_019091725.1 Cellulomonas sp. GbtcB1
GTCCGTCCCCCCCTCACGAGGGGCGCGTGCTCCGCGTCCGGGCCGGTCCCTCCGCGGCGGGATGCTGCACCCCCGCCCGGACCGGGAGCTCTGAGTCTCACCCCGTCCAGCGCGGCGGCGCCAGCGTTTATTCCGATCAGCCCACCGGGGCGGTGGTCATGCGGACCGTGAGCGTGACCTCGGTGCCCGCCTCGACGGTGCCGGAGGTCGGGACCTGCGTGACGACGACCCACTGGGTCGGGTCGTCGATC